>JAUVSF010000020.1 GCA_030597245.1 Acidobacteriota bacterium | reverse complement strand
GGCTTCCGTAGGGATGCACAATATGAACGAGCCAGCAAGGAACTGGATGATGCTTACTCCTTGTTGACCGCCGGAGAGGGGCGGGACTGAGCAATGCCGGAAAAGGTTGGGAAAAGTAATCTGGACGTTTTTTCCGAAACGGTTATTGAAATGGCCGGAAAGGATTCCGATATTCTCGTTGTTACCAGTGATTCGAGGGGATCCGGCAAACTCTGGCCGTTCGCACACCGTTTTCCTGATCGAATCATCGAGGTGGGTATTGCAGAACAGAACCTGGTCGGAATCGCTGCAGGTCTTGCTTCTACAGGAAAGAAGGTTTTTGCCGTCTCGCCGGCATCATTTCTAACTACACGCGCTCTGGAACAGATCAAGAACGATGTAGCCTATTCCGATCATCCAGTCACGTTAGTGGGTATTAGTGCAGGCGTCAGCTATGGCCCACTCGGTTCAACTCATCACTCGCTTCATGACTTTGCCGCTCTCAGAGCTATCAACAACCTGGATATTGTAGTTCCGGGAGACAATTATGAAACGCGGGAAGCGGTCAGAGCAGCCGTCAATTGGGATACTCCCCTTTATTTGAGATTCGGGAAGAGACCTGCGCCTCATCTGGGAGGAGATGATGATTTCCAAATCGGGAAAGCACGGATTCTCAAACCAGGAGAGGATGGGGAATTTATCGCTATTGGTGAGACCGTAGTTAAAGCATTGGAAGCAACTCGGATTCTTGAAAAATCCAACCTCGATTGCGGTGTGATCAGTGTCCACAGTTTGAAACCACTGGATATTGAAACTCTTGAGAAAGCGGCCCGGAATTCGCGCGCACTGGTGACGGTGGAAGAGCACTCGGTCTGTGGGGGACTCGGAGAAGCCTGTGCCGCATTCTTAAGCCAGGCCGGCATCGCAACTCCGTTCAAGATTGTCGCGATTCCGGACGAATACACCGTAACCGGTTCCCAGCAGGAAATCTTTGATCATTACGGGATATCGGCTCAGGGACTGGCAGGAACCATGTTGGATCTGTTAGAGCATTAAACAAGGAACATGAACTACATCCTGTGTATCGATCAGAGCACATCTGCAACAAAAGCCTTGTTGTTCGATCTTCAGGGAAGAGTTGTCGATAAGGAGTCCGAGAGTCATCGTCAATACTACCCCAAGCCCGGCTGGGTGGAACATGATGCAGAAGAGATCTGGACCAATACCCTGCTTGTTCTCACGCGACTAATTGAACGAAACAGGGAGATCGAACCCGAAATCCTTCGACTTAGTATTACAAACCAGCGAGAAACAGTCGTGGTGTTCGACCGGAAAACCGGTAAACCCCTTCATCGAGCTATCGTCTGGCAATGCCGTCGCGGTGACGAAATTTGCAGGATCTTAAGAAAAGACAAGGGATGCGAGTCAGACGTCAGACAGAAGACCGGTCTAAAGATTGATACCTATTTCTCGGCCTCCAAACTAGCGTGGATTCTTCGCGAGGAACCCGATATCGCATCCAGAATAAGAGACGGAAGCGCGCTTATCGGTACCATCGATAGCTATCTAATTTATCGCTTGACCAATCAACAGGTTTTTGCCACCGATCACACGAACGCCTGCAGGACTCTGCTTTTCAACATAAACAGTCTGGAGTGGGACGAAGAACTCCTGGGCCTGTTTGGAATTCCGCGAAATGCGTTACCCGAGGTCCGTGAAAGCACGGCCGGATTTGGGGACACTGGACTTGGCGGTGTTTTAAAGAAACGATTGAAGATCTCCGGCGTCATGGGGGATTCTCAGGCTTCCCTGTTTGCCCAGCGTTGTTTTAAGCCGGGAATGGTGAAGGTTACTTTTGGTTCAGGTTCTTCGGTACTGCTGAATATCGGAAACCAGTTAAAACTGACTGAAAGCGGTGCGGTGACAACGCTGGCCTGGGTAATGCATGGGCAGCCGACGTTTGCTTTCGAAGGTCTGATCAACTACTCGAGCGCAACGATTTTGTGGCTCAAAGACCAGTTGCATCTGATTGAAGATCCGGCTGAAACGGAAGATCTTGCAACCCGGATTCCGGACAATGGCGGTGTTTACTTGATCCCGGCTTTTTCGGGATTAAGTGCGCCATACTGGGACTCGGATGCTCGTGCAGCGATCGTTGGAATGACGGCTCATTCGGGTCGCAACCATATTGTGCGGGCAGCACTCGAATCCATTGCCTATCAATTGAAAGATGTGTTGGAAGAAATGGAAGAGGATGCCGGTATCAGTCTCTCTTTCATCCGGGCAGATGGAGGTCCTACTGCAAATCGGTTCCTGATGCAGTTCACCTCTGATCTGGTGGGACTGGAGTTACAGGTTGCCGACCTCCCAGAGTGCTCACCTTTAGGCGCCTCTTTATGTGCGGCGATAGGTGCAGGCATCTACTCATCACTGGACGAACTGGAAGATCTCAGGCATCCGTTTGTCAAATACCGGAGGAAGATGGAGCCCGAACTGGCTGACCGTTACTATTCCGGATGGAAACAGGCGGTGAAGAGAGTATTGGTATAAGAAGCATGGCCTGGATCTCTCACAGGCTTGCGTGCGGAGCAGTGGGAACACAGTCAGGATGGATGTATCCGCCGCCGCAGTAGCGGGCTTCGGACAAGTGCGGGTCAGATTGGATTTGGAGAAAGCGTCAATGAGCGGAATTGCAAGACTGACTGGGATCTTGAGTTTTGTAGCGTTTTTGATGTTAACGGTTGGCTGCCGGGACCAAACCGAGCAAACCGGGCAGGGTAAAATAGCAGTAGTCGTTTCTACTCTGAACAATCCATGGTTTGTCGTTCTCGGTGAAACGGCAAGAAATCGATCTGAAGCGAATGGTTATGCGGCAACGATCTTCGACTCTCAAAATGATACGGCACCGGTAGCATCTCATTTTGAGAATATTATTGCGGGTGGATACCGGGCAATTCTCTTCAACCCAACCGATGCGGACGGCTCGATTCTGAATGCTAAGAAAGCCCAGGATGCCGGAATCCCGGTTTTCTGCATGGATAGAGAAATCAACTCAACTGAAGTCACAACTGCTCAGATACTTTCAGACAGTTATTCAGGCTGCGTTACGCTTGGACAGTATTTTGTCAAAGTTCTTGAGGGAAAAGGCCGGTATGTTGAAATACTGGGACTGGTAGGCGACAACAATACCTGGAACCGTTCTGAGGGATTTCACAGTGTCGTGGATCGATATCCGGACCTGAAGATGGTCGCTCAACAAAGCGGTGAGTTCGACCGGGCCAAGGCTATGGAGGTGATGGATTCTATTTTGCAGTCCACTCCGGATATTGACGCTGTCTTCTGTGGTAATGACGCAATGGCAATGGGGGCTTACCAGGCTCTGGTTTCGGCGGGTAAAGAAGAGGAGGTTAAAGTGTTTGGCTTTGACGGGGCGGCCGACGTCATCATCTCTATCGAAGAGGGAAAGATCGAAGCCACAATGATGCAGTTTCCAAGACGGATGGCGGAAACTGCTGCTGACTGGGCAGACAGGTATCTAAACGGCGAAAGAGATCTCCCATCCAAAATGCCCGTGGCGGTGGAACTCGTCACTGCCGACAATGTGGACGAGTATGTTCCTTATGGCAAAGAAGGAGATTAGATCGTTTGAGTTGAATCGACGATTTGTTGGATATCTTCTGGCGGTCCTGGCGATTGGCATATTCTTTGTTCTGTGCCCACCTTTTCGCGTCGTACCTTTGGAAGAAACACAGAGTCAGGCCCAGGAGAAGAGCTTTGATGCATCGGCTTTTGCGGAAACCTTCTGGACAGATCGGTTATTGGGCGCATTAGATAGTGCTGTCGATGCAGGAAAACTCCTGGCCGCAATCCGAGATAATCCAGAGAACGCGCGGCAAGAATTCGCTCGTGAATTTGGAATCGGTGAGACCTACTACTTTTTTGTCTCAGGAACAGGTTTTGTTCATTCGGTCGGGGAAGGCTTCGCAAACATATCTCTTTCCAAATCCCTCGATTCAGTCGAAGTGCGCCTGCTTACAGCCAACATTTTTGGAAATGCAATCCGAAATGGGACCGGTCTGTTGGATGTGAGTGATTTCCCTAACTCCAGAGGCTTTAATGCTGTTTCTCTGGAACTGAACCGGCTGGTCGAAACGCGTGTTCTTCCTTCATTCAGAAAGCAGGTTGAAACCGGTCAGGCAGTCTCATTTGTGGGTTGTGCTGAAATCAAAGAGGATACCCAGAAAAAAAGCCCGCTTGTACTGGTTCCGATAGTATTGGAATTGCTGCTGGAATCGGAGTGAGATTCAAGCAGAGGCACGTAAACGGGAATCAAAAGTCGTGAGCACTGTCGATACTCCAAGAACCATTCTTGAAGCACAAGCGGTGAGCAAGTCGTTTCCAGGGGTTCAGGCTCTGGACAATGTGGATTTCAGGATTTACGAAGGCCAGTTGAACGCTTTGGTGGGAGAGAACGGAGCCGGAAAATCCACCCTCATGAATATTCTGTCCGGCGTGTTTCCTCCAGACTCAGGAAGGATCTTACTGAGAGGAAATGAAGTCGTATTCAACCGGCCGAAAGAAGCACAGGAAGCCGGGATTTCAGTCATCTTTCAAGAGCTGAATCTGTTACCTAATCTCAGTGTTGCGGAAAACATATTTCTGGGAAGAGAACCGCTGACCCGGTTGGGACTGATCGATTACGCCCAGATGGAAGAACGTTCACGAAGTCTTCTGGAGAGGCTCAAGTGCCCGGTTAATCCCAGGAGTCTGGTTTCAAATCTCAGGATCGGACAGCAACAGATTGTTGAGATCGCTAAAGCCCTTTCCTTCGACTCCAAAGTAATCATCATGGACGAACCCACTTCTGCGATCAGTGAATCCGAAACCAGTGTTCTTTTTGATTTGATCGATTCACTTAAGAGAGAAGGAGTCGCCATTGTCTACATCACTCATAAACTCGAGGAACTGGAGCGTATTGGTGACTGGCTGACCGTGCTCCGAGACGGGTGTCGGGTTGGGTCGGGGCGACAAACGAATTATGACCGTGACTCGATTGTAAAGATGATGATCGGACGAAAGATGAACCAGGATCTGAGCGCTGAGTCAAAGCACCGGATTATTACGGGAGAGGGCCTCTTTAAGGCTGAAAACATATCTGTGGAACAGGTGAACAGGCCTGGTCACTACCTGGT
This sequence comes from Acidobacteriota bacterium, assembly GCA_030597245.1. Lineage (GTDB taxonomy): Bacteria > Acidobacteriota > UBA6911 > RPQK01 > JAPXNP01 > JAUWTT01. The sequence continues at coordinate 19,329 of JAUVSF010000020.1, read as the reverse complement.
TGAGAATGTCAGTCTTTCCGTTGATCGGGGAGAGGTTCTGGGTATTTTTGGCTTGGTGGGTGCTGGAAGGACCGCTCTGCTTGAAACCCTGTTTGGCCTCCGTAATGAATCTTCCAGAGGCGATACTTTTCTGGAAGGTCGCAGGGTAAACATCAACTCTCCAGGCGAGGCCATAAGAGCAGGGATCGCATTTGCTCCTGAGGATCGAAAAGAAGAGGGCTTGATTTTGAAAATGACTGTGGCAGAGAACACGAGTTTGGCCAGTCTGAAAAAGTCTGAGAGGTTTTTCCTGCTGGACAGTTCATTAGAACGGGATCAAGTCCAGGGTTTCATAGATCGTCTGAGGATAAGAACACCTTCTCTGTCAACACCCGTACTCAATCTGAGTGGCGGCAATCAGCAGAAAGTCATTTTGGCGAAGTGGCTGGCAACCTCACCCAAACTGTTGATGCTTGATGAACCTACCCGCGGGATTGATGTCGGTGCGAAGCAGGAAATCTATTCATTGATTGAAGAATTGACCAGAGCTGGTTTGGCAGTCCTGTTGGCTTCATCGGAACTACCGGAAATCATGCGCCTCTCGGACAGGATAATAGTGATGGCTGAAGGTCGGAAGACCGCTGAATTCAGCCGAGAAGATGCCGATACGGAGAGCATCATGAAAGCAGCTCTACACTTTCAAGCTGCTGTCTAATCTGGAATTGTTGTCATGATCGACGGACAAGTGAGACTGAAACAAGAGCTGATCCGCTTTCAGTCAATCATCGCTCTCCTGCTGATGGTTGTTGCGATGAGTTTCTTGTCCGATAATTTTCTGACAACCGCTAATGGATGGAATATTCTCCGACAGATTTCGGTAAACCTCTGTCTTTCAATTGGAATGACCCTGGTCATCCTGACCGGCGGAATCGACCTCTCAGTCGGTGCTGTACTTGCGATTAGCGGTGCATTTGCTGCAGGGCTTCTCAAGAATGGAATTGCCTTTTCGGAAGCAGACCTGTTGATTCAATTCTCGGTTTCGGGAGCCATTCTGGCCGGGCTCCTGATGGGGCTTTTTCTGGGTTGGTTCAACGGCCTGATGATTACTCGATTCAGGATTCCACCCTTTGTTGCTACTCTCGGAATGTTCAGTATCGCAAGAGGTCTAACCATGTTATGGACTAAGGGCTTTCCAATTACCGGATTGGGAGAGACCTTCGCGATTATTGGCACCGGAAACTATCTGGGAATTCCGATGCCCGTTTGGATTTCGGCCGCTTTGGTGACTGTGTTTGTAGTTGTCACCAGAAAGACCCGGTTTGGCCGCTATGTTTATGCACTCGGGGGCAGTGAACGGGCCTCACTTCTTTCCGGGCTGAATGTAGATCGGATCAAGGTGGCTGTCTACACAATATGTGGAGGGCTGTCTGCGGTGGGTGGACTCATAGTGACATCACGCCTGGATTCTGCCCAGCCGAATGCCGGGCTCGGTTATGAACTGGATTCAATTGCTGCGGTCGTCATTGGAGGAACTTCTCTCTCCGGGGGCAGAGGCAGCATTCTGGGCACTTTATTAGGCTGCCTGATAATCGGAGTTCTAAACAATGGATTGATCTTGCTTGACGTCTCACCGTTTTGGCAGCAGGTGGTGAAAGGTTTGGTCATTCTCACCGCAGTCGCCATCGATAAAATGAGCAAGAAACTGCAATAAGCGAACCTGATCAACTGATTACCTACGCAGGAGAATAGCCAATGCCAATCAAGAGACTCATCCTGTTGCTGACAGTCTTCAGCATGGTTGCGCCCCTTTGGTGCCACGAGAGACCGATGATCGGTCGAGGTTATCCCACGCCGCCACCGACTGTAGACCCGGGACCGGAGGCGGCCACTCTAAAGGTAGTGGTTAGAGACCGATATACCAATGAGGTGGTGAGCGCAGTTGTCAGTGTTAATGACGGAGCCCAACAACCCGATCAAGATCCCTATCGATCCTTCGCCCTCCGGGAATCGGCCAACCGGCACAAGGGCCCTATCCGGTTTCGTCAGCTGGACTACTATTTCTTTACGGACGGATCCTTTTCCATCCGGGTTCCCCCGGGCCGATGCAAGATCGAGGTCAGCAAAGGTTACGAGTACCTTCCAGCTGAGCAGATCCTTCATCTCGAAAAGAATGAACACACGGAGACCGTCATCTACGTCCGTCGCTGGATCGACATGTCCCGGAGAGGATGGTACTCGGGCGATCTGCATTTGCACTTCGAACGGACTGAAGACAACGATGACTTACTGTTCACCCTGACCTCGGCAAAAGACATCAAGTATGGCTTCCTCCTTTCGATGAATACGAAAGGGTACGATCAAGGCGGAGAGTTTGAAAGTTGGCGACAGGCAAAGGGTCTTGGGGACCAATCCAACAGTAGGAGAGGCCCCTATCATATCTCTTCGGGGCAGGAGTACAGACCCCAGTCGCTGGGACACGTGAGCATTGTGTTGGGAGACGGTTACGTCCCGGCAATGGGGAGATCGGAAAACGTCAATGATTCCCCATCCCTCCCCCTCATCGCCGACCAGGCCCACCAGCTAAACGGATTCATAGGTCTTCTGCACGGGGGGTACGACCACATGGAGGCGGATCGGCTGGGCTTGGAAGGAAAGATGGACTTCCTGGAACTATTCCAGTTCGGGGGGTATCGGGGACTCGGCCTGGAAGGTTGGTACGACTTCCTGAACCTGGGCTACAGATGGCCAATCGTCGGCAGTTCCGATTTCCCATATACACGTGAATTGGGGGACTGCCTCACGTACGTCACAGCCAAGACCGTACCCACACCTCGGGAATTTGTTCAGCAAGTCGCTGCCGGCGCCAGTTTCGTAACCAGTGGTCCGATGCTCTTTCTCGAGGTCAACGGTCGTTCGCCCGGAGACTTCCTGGCCTTCACGAGTGAGTCGAAGATCGAAGTCGAAGTGCGAGTCAAAGTCCGTAGCCCCATCTATCCCGTACGTTGTGTCGAAATCATCCGGAACGGCCGCGTGGTCGAGCGCAAGTTTGCCCCGGCGGGCCGTGCCTGGTGGGAGTTTGTGAATAATGTCCCTGTTTCAGAAAGCGGCTGGATTGCAGTCAGGGCGTACGGGGATGCGGGAACCGATGCCCACACGAATCCCGTGTATCTGTTTGTGGATGGAAAGAGACCGTTTGACTCAGATGCATGCGACCAGATTCTGGCGCGTCTGTCCGGTTCCACCCGGTCCATTCCAAACGCTGCCATCCAGCGGCAACTGGAACGGCTTGCTAACCGGCTGCGTGAGTATCGAGACCGAGGAGATGATTCGGGCTTGGTTCTGCCGCCACTCCCGAAAACCGCGAACACTCAGTAGCCACTGCGACTGACACGACCACCTACCGATCAACGATCAGCGATAACGGACAGCTAAACCCCGATTACTGATTACGGTCCAGCTTGGATTCAAGCACCTTGCGAGCTTCCGCCACCGCTTCCAGCGTCGGCTTCACGTATTCCGCGGCGGCGGTCTTTCGCGTGAAGTCTGCAAAGCGATCCAGCATCCGAAAACCCTCGTCAACAGACTTGCGTACCACCGCTCCTTCTCCGCCCACTGTCACATAGATTGGACTGGTGTGAGCGTATTTGAGACGTGATGGCTGCTGACGGTCTTCGTTCGCATAGACGGAGAGTTCTTGATCGGTGAGAAGGTCGTCGCGAGCGGTACAACGAGCTGCGATCCAGGACCCGCGATCAACCGGGATCTCCACTTCAGCAACGACGCTTTTCCTTTCTTCAGTTTCAACTCCGGCGACGACTTCTCCATTGACGACCACCTCCAGTGACGTCAAGGGGTCGTCGGAGATTGCCTCGAGCTTTATGAGAACCGTGCCGCCACTGCTGGGGAGGCTGATCAGATCCCCGGGTTTTTCTGACTTCGAAGTCTCCATGAGCAGCACCGGCCCATTGGTCACGAAATTCCTCCCCTCGGCCCATTGCTGGTAGAACTCTTGGATTGATGCATCGGGCCTTGCTCGTACATAGGCACGGTTGTAGCCAACGGGTACTTCCTTGAACCCGGTTGCCGACCCGGCACCCGCCGGCAGTCGCAAACCACAATTAAGCAATCGATAGTAGGTGTCGGTGTTCATTCGCATCATCCCCTCATCCGTGTCTGGATAGACAGGGAAGCCCTCGACCTCCAGCAGGTTCGAATACTGGCTGCGAGGTTGGAATCGGTGCCGGTGGAAATTGTTGTTGCAGACATTAACGGCATGGACATAGCCGAGCAGTGCGTCCACGAGAACTTCGCGTGACCAGCCCGCCTGGTAATGGACGAACCCGCCGGATTGAACGATGTGTCTAACATAATCCAGATTCGGCCGTGTGGGATCTCCCGGTATTGGAATCGTTTCGGGTAGATTCAGGAAGTAGATGGCTCCCCAGCTATACTCCACTTCCCCATCGTAGACGGTGGTCGGGACCGTCCGCCCCGCATACTGCAACGACCGAGTATTGCCTTCGCCTGGAGGGACCGGAAGGCACCAATCGTTCCCGGGACCATTGTGCCACGTCATGGAGGTGCCGAAATCGAGTCCCTCAGCCGCGAGCATTGGCGCCAGCTTCACAGAATCTACGTGCAGATGATTCTCACCGGAGAGGTAACCTCTCTTTCGCATATCGATCCAACGCTTCAATCTGACTGTTTTGACAGTACTCGAACCGTGGACCTCCAAAGTCTCTTTGAAAGGCGAGTATTCGAGACCACGCTCAACACGAACCTCGATTTCGCCTGCTGGAACCTCCACCTGCACCTGGCCTGGACCAATGAACCAACGATCGGGGCCAATTTCCAGTTCAGTCGCATTCTCGGGTACGAGGCAGTCCCCTCCCAACGGCCGAATCAAGACTCGACAGGGAACTCTCTCGCCGGTTTCATCAAGGACCTGCAGTTCCAATGTTCCAGTCGCGGGAGTCTCGGAGCAACTTGCACAAACCAGACTCGCTACAAACCAAAGTCCAAGCGTAAAGCAGGCACCGTCGCGCATTTCCCACCTTCCTTCTCAAGATTAGCTGTTAAGCTTCCATGCCGATCACCGTGCGTCATGATAACAACTCGCTTCGGAAAACCGAATGGACCCCTTATCCAAGCTCGAAATCCGAAGTTCGAAGCTCGAAACAATACTCAAGCTCGAATATCGAAGGACTGAAACAGGCTCTCGCTGATAACTTACTTAGACACAGTTGTTTCCGGATGTTTGGAGTGCTTCCCCAGCGACTTATGGCATATCATGCGCCGTAACTAGGAAACTCAGGCTAGATTAAACATTTTAGTGGAGACGGCCTAAATACAGGTTGCGGGTAGTTGAAGTATCCGATCCGCGACCAGCTGGACATGATCGCTATTGTTGATAACAATCCCTAGAGGAAGGTTGTTTTCGTAAACAAACCTTTTCAATGCTTGTATCTGACGTTGTTTGATCATGCTACCCAACTTTATTTCAACAGGCAGGGTCCCAAACGATCCTTCGACGATCAAATCTATCTCAGCGCCATTTCTAGTCCGATAATGGTAGTACTTCCAATTTATGATTTCGGTCGCTTGAATACCCTTAATTACCTCTTCAGAGACAAAGGCTTCAAATGCGGCACCTACATTGGCATAGCGTAAGAGCTGTTCCCTTCGAGTAATGCCTTGAAGATAATTGGATAGTCCGCTGTCTCGAATGCTGCCCTTGGGCATTCTAACCACTGACTTGCTTGCGCTTTTCTCATAACTGGGTATGTTTCTCCAGAAATAACTACCTTCAGCTATTTGCAGATAATCCCGGATCGCCTTTTCAGAAACATCCAGAGATCTTCCCACCTGTGAGCGATTAACAATCGTCCCGGTAAGCCCGGAAAGCATCGAAATGAAACGTTGGTATTTAACTAGGTCCAGCCTCGGAAAAAGTGCTCTGACATCTCTCTGAATGTAGGTTTGTACGTAATTATCCATCCAGGCATTATAAAAACGGTCGTCTTTCTCCAATACAGGTTCAGGGTACCCTCCTCTCAAAAAGGCCTGCATCAGTTGATCATGAGACATACTGATCTTAAGATCCTTTAGGAAGTCTACTGTGGCATGATTCAAATCCCGACGAAAAATATCGTAGAAATCGGGGACTCCCAATTCATACGTTTCATTGGCCTTGAATGTCCCCAACTCAACCAGTCCGACACGGCCGGCCAGGCTCTCCGAGACCTTTCTGATCAGATCGAGAGAACTGGATCCGGTTAATAGAAAGCGGTTCTTATGTTTTCTGTCACGATCCACAACACTGCGCAATTCCTGAAACAGGACAGGATATCTTTGTGCCTCATCGATTATGATTGAATGAGGGTGTTCTTTGATGAAAAACTCAAAATCGCGGGTAACAAACTCATAATCCCTGCTGCGTTCAAGATCAAAATATCGCCAGTCTGGCCTTAGGATTCTAGCCAGCGTGGTTTTGCCGCATTGTCGAACGCCGAGGATGATGACAACCGGGAAATAGCCCAACAGGGCATTGATCTTAACCTCTAAGTTGCGTCTAAGATCAGACATATTCGTTTTATACGCACGATATTTACTCATGTCAAGGATTATCGCCGTGAGGGACAACACGCTCATGACTATGGGTGGACTCCACGGGTACGTATCTGACGCCGAACTCTGAAATCGTCATTCGAAAATCACAACTCAAGAATCCTGTGCCTTCGTGAGAGAGAACCACGAAGACAAACAACACCTTGAAGGTCAACGTAGGCTTGACTGGTTGCGGGTGCAGGAATAGAATCTCGCCCGTTTCTGACGATTCGGCTAACCTATGAGAAAACATCTGCTCTGCTCTGACTACTTCTCTCTTGCTATCCTGGTGTTGGTAAGCTTCTTTGCCGGCACTTGTCTCGGAGAGACGAAAACTCGGCATGTGGTTCTGATCTCGATAGACGGCCTTGCCGACTTTCATCTCGAGAACCGGGATCTAGAGCTGCCAAATATCCGCGAACTGATTTCCACCGGTGTATGGCCGGATCATTCGATCAGTGTGTTTCCGAGTGTGACCCACCCCTCCCATACGAGTCTGGTCACCGGAGTGACTCCGCGACTGCACGGAGTGGTCGGCAATAGGGTGCGGAACCGCGAAACAGGAGAGTCTTTTCACATCACCAATAAGCCCCGTCTGGAATCGATTCGAGTCAAGACTCTTTTTGATTGGGCCAAAGAGAAAGGGGGGATGACAGCGGCTTTCTTCTGGCCCGAGACGAAGGACGATCCTTCGATTGATTTCAACATTCCCGAAGTGTTCAATTCAGACGGAAACGGCGACATCGACGCGGTCTCCCCTGCCTTGATTGAAGAATTGAACAGTGCTGGTATACCCATTGAGCTCTACTTCGAATGGTATTCGGTTGACTACCTGCGGCCCACCGGCGATATCCTCCTGGCTCGAGCCGCGGCCTATGCGATTGATCGGTATAGGCCGGCAATTCTGGCAATTCACCTCCTGGCAACCGATGTCATGCAGCATGCTTTCGGCCCGGGACATTACATGGCACACCATGCCCTGACCGTAGCTGACCACTGTGTGGGAATTATCAGAGAATCGATCGAAAGGGCTGGAATCTCAGACGAAACAGTTCTGATCGTTACGGGAGATCATGGATTCGTAACCGTCGAATATGACTTAAACCTCTGGCCGATCTTCGAACCCCTGGGCGATAAGGTACGGCTTCACCCACAGGGCTGGGCTCTTTTTGTCGAGAAGACGGCCCGATTCTCGCCTGAAGCGGACCAACCTCTCTTGGTGAAAGTTCTGGAGGAGGTGGAGAGCCTGGAAGGAGTCCAAAGGGTCCTCGCTTCCGACCAATTTCCCGAATTGGGCTTGCCAACCTACGAAGAGAATCGCTTGATTCAAGGGCAGTATATGGTTCTGGCCGAGGTGGATAACCACCTTCGCTCAGATTCCGACCTGCCGCTGGGCAAGGTTCGCAAACAGAAACCCTACCACGGGCATGGGTATCTTCCCGGTCATCCGGCGATGCACGTAGGAATCGTGCTTGAGGGTTCGGACATCCGATCAGGTGTGCGGGTGGGGCCCGTAAGAAGCATCGACGTCGCCCCGACCATAGCCCATCTACTCGGGTTGGATGTGGAGGGAGTAGAGGGACGGGTATTGAGTGAGATCCTGGAGAGACGCTGATGCGTTTTGTGTTCAAGGTTCCGCGTCTCAGCATTGCGGGAAGCCGATGGAGATTATCGCGTTCATTGAGGGGCTGCGGTCATTCGAAAGATCCTCTAGCACTTGAATCTTTGGGCACGGCCGCCGGGCTCTCCGCCGCCGAGTCTATTGCCTCGCAAACTTGAGGCCTTCCTGGCCACGCTCTCACCTGGACAGGCTCGGCAAGTGTGAGCTTCCACCGATTCGGTCTTCTGGGACGATGTCCCGGCTTACAATGGCTGGAGCCTCGGTTCTTCAGTGCCTTCCAATACTCATGTGTCTGTCTTCCAGCCTCATTCAGGTTCATTGCCGGCCCTCTCGAGCTCCCATTCCGTGACCTCTGATCTCACTCTCTCATTCCCCCCTTCCACAGCCGACTAATCGGCTCACTTCAAGCTTTTTACGCGGTTTTTCAGCTCAGATAGACTGACTCGCCAAAAAGCAACTTCCTATCGACTGTCTTACAATAATTCCGATTAGTTCGCTTAAGATTGAATCAACTGTAAAGCGGGATTCTATCCCACTATTTTATAAGCGAATAAGGAGGGACGATGATTGAGTACAAGAAACGGAAACCACTTCTGGCGGTACTGATTGGAGTGACCTTTATGTCGTATGCAATAGAAACACTCGGTCAGGACCACGCGTTAACAAGTCGGAAATTTCAGGGTATCCCGAGTCTGGCCATCAGTCCTAAGGGGCGACTCTGGGCAACATGGTATGCCGGAAAAACTCCGAATGAGGACCAAAACAACTATGTTGTCGTTGCCAACAGTGGAGACGGCGGCAGAACCTGGACGGAAAGTCTTATCATCGATCCCGACGCCGAAGGCCCGGTTCGTGCGTTTGATCCGGAGTTGTGGATGGACCCGGAAGGACGGCTCTGGTCTTTTTGGGCTCAAACAATCGGTCATGACGGCACGATTGCCGGCGTTTGGGCCAAGACCAACGATGATCCAGACAAGGGCGATTCGAATTGGTCACAGCCCAGACGCATCACCGACGGGATTATGATGTGCAAACCAACCGTCCTTTCGTCTGGCGAGTGGATGTTACCTGCATCGACCTGGCGAAGCACTGACAACAGTGCCAGAGTCATGGTCTCCACAGACAAAGGTCAAACCTTCAGCCTTCGGGGCGCATGTAATGTGCCCAGGGAAGTCCGAAACTACGACGAACACATGATTGTTGAGAGAAAAGACAAGTCACTATGGATGCTGGTCCGGACCTCATACGGCATTGGAGAAAGTATCTCGAAGGATCGCGGAGAAACATGGAGTGCTCTAGTACCTTCTCCCATCCAGCACCCGTCCGCTCGTTTCTTTATCCGGCGTCTTCGTTCAGGCAACTTGCTGCTCGTCAAGCATGGACCGATCAGCAAGAAAAGCGGGCGCTCACATCTGACCGCCTGTTTGTCAGAAGACGATGGTCATACATGGTCGAATGGACTGTTGCTTGATGAAAGAAGCGGCGTTTCGTATCCAGACGGTCAGCAGCGGCAGGACGGAACCATCCATATCATCTACGATTATTCTCGTACGGGCGCCAGAGAAATCCTGATGGCCACGTTCACTGAAGATGATGTCGTTGCAGGGAATCCAGCATCAGGAAGTGTTTGATTACGGATGATGGTGTGCAAGTACCCTGAAAAAGGAAATTAGAAATAGGCAACGTGGACTGTCGAACAAGACGATTGGGCATAGCTCTTGTGTAGTTATTTAATTCCCTTCCAACTTCTCGAGATTCTTATCATCAAGTAGTTCATCTCATCATTTGAACGCCCGGCTTTTTGATAAGGACTGGCCAAAGGCAATGCCGCAGAAGGTGACTGATTGCCTAAGGTTTGTGTTTCCGGCGAATTTGGACGGGCAACCCAATCCTCCATATCGCCCATTCGCTGAGATCGTGCATCTGAAAAACAGACAGTTTGAGGTGAGGAGGAGGCAGAAAGGCCTGGATTTCACACGGTTTCCTGCAAAGTGCTTCTTGCTGAAGAGCCTCGCCTCGAAAGCCCCTTCCGCAAGTGCTAACCTGTTTATGAGACAGGACACTAGATCTTGATTATCCGGACAACAGGCTATATGAGGTGAGACTGGTCAGGGCAAATGAAAAGTTTCACAAGCCAGTCCTAGAAGGGAAGAGAACGTGGGCGGAATGGAACGATGTGGCTTTCTTCGCGCCTCTGCAGCTTCTTTGATCGGACTGCGAAACCTCCCTGGTCTTCTTGCGCGTCAGTCTTCGCCGGCACAAGGTGCACAGAGACTCAGAATCGGCCATCCCCTGGCGGACCCATTCTGCCTGAAATGGGGTGATTTCTACTACTTGACCGGGACCTATTCCACCGGGCAACCGAGCCAGACCGGACGCGCGTTCGACCTGCTTCGTTCGCGAGACTTGGAAATGTGGGAATCTCTGGGCCCAGTTCTTGCTTCAGATCGGCGAATCGAGTCCTGGCCCCTTCGGTGGCAAGGGCAATGAATGAGATCCTGGAGAGACGCTGATGCGTTTTGCGCTCCGGGTTCCGCGTCTCAGAGCGCGGAGGACGATCTCAGGTTGTTTTTGGAAAATCACTCCCAGAATGCGATTTTCGTCTCCCGGGGGCCGAGGATCACTTCCTTTCCTGATCCTGCCGATAAAACAGTTTGCCCTTGAACGATGTTCTCCACCTGAGTCAGAATACTCAACGCCTTACTCTTGGAGGTGGGTAACTCCTTCGGAAGGGGCATAAGCATTAATTCGGAGGACGCTATGTTAATACGGATTCTTCCCTTTTCGGCTATCAGCTTACTTCTGTTTTTATTTGCTGCCTGTCAGGGCGAAACCCGGATGGGAATCCCCGAGCGGATTGGGGGGTGGCGAGTCGAAGTGGGGCCGCCTGGCAACGAGTTCTACCAGGCTCCGGCTCCTGCCGGCGAAGTCTCGCCTCCTTCTGATGTAATGTTTGAAATGGTCAGACGGATTGCGCCCGAATACACGGAGGTGAAGAGGTGGGAGTTGCAGAATGCCGATCGGTATTTTATCCGAGCTGAGTCCGAATCCGAGGAGTATGACTTCCGTTTTTCTCTGGATGGAGAGTTGTTGAAACTCGATTATGAGAATGATCTTACCGTCGTTGAAGAAGCACCCGGCGAACTGACCATCAGAGGCACGAAGAAATCAGTTCCTGTAGCTGAAGCCCCGAAGGTAGCCCTGGAAACGCTAGCCGAGCTTTTCCCTGGGGTCTCTGCGGACGAAGCCTGGCAGATATCGACCGCAACTGGGCCTCGATTCGTGATTGTAGTGAAGGGACTGGCCTTCTTTTCCCGGCCTGACGGTCAGATCCAGGCCATCGGTTTACTGGAAGACGGCGCTTTGGACGAAGTGGATCCGCCGGATGAGATGAGCCCGGAAAGGATCCGAGCGGACGCCGCCGATCGTCTGGGTCCCTACCAGGATAAATTCAGTTTCGAGAAGCGGCTCGAGGAGCTCGGGACCGGCCCTGAAAGCGCCGACGGACGATACCGGTTCGTGATCATCGGAGACAGTCGCTCCAACCCGGGTCTCTGGCCCAATATCATAAAGCACATCGATCTATTGGATCCCAAGCCTGACTTCGTGATCAACACCGGCGATATCGTCCGACACGGCTACACGGATGAGTATCTCGACTATTACATCCCACCCCTGTTGAAGACCGATATCCCTTTCTTTATCGCCCTTGGCAATCATGATGATGGTGATAGTGGACTGGCAGTGGAGTATCAGACTCTTTTTGGACCGAACAGCCTGAATTACTATTTCGACTATGGTAGCCGGCGGTTTATCGTGATCGACAACGTGACCAGGGTGCTCCCTTACGAGGAGACGCTGGCCTGGTTGGAACAGGTGCTGGAGGAGACACCTCCTGAATTTTCGATCATCGTGGCCGCGCATAAGCCCATAGCCACCGTCGAAAAATGGGATTACCACAGCTGGGACGAGGAGAACTCACGGATTTTTTCAGACTTGATGACCAAACACGAAGTGGAACACGTATTCTTCGGTCATATCCATGCTTACTCAACTGCTGAATTCCAGGGCATCAACTACACGATCGCCGGCGGCGGGGGTGCCGGCTTGCACGACCGCTACGGGCCCACCGGCAACGTACATCACTACATCATCGGTGATGTTCAGTCGGACGGGACCATCCGGCAGCAGGTTGTGCGATTCTACAAGGAAGAAGATGAGTCCGCGGAATGACAAAGTGAACGAAGGAGGTGGGAATTGATGAGACCGGTTAGCTCTGTTGCTCCCCAGTGGTGGGATTACACGACGATTAACACGGAACTCGTGGAAGAGGCGGCCAAGCTTACACCAGAAGCGATGATGGCGATGAGCCGCGACGGTTTCCGCGTAGTGATGTACGACTTAGTAGAGGAATTCTACCTGGCCGAAGCGCTCGAATACATCGATGCCTGGAGTCAGTCTACGCCTGATAACCCTTGCGGCATCTGCGGCCCGATCGGCCCGACCGAGCATTTGCCCCTGGTAGCCCGCATTGTGAACGCCATCGGACTCGATCTCAAGAAGCACGATGCTCACTTCTGGGGGATGGACGAATGGGTGCTGGAGGGCAAAACCGTTGATGTCGACCATCCGCTTTCGTTTGCGAAAGCCGACATGGAGTTGTGTTTCAACCGCATAGACAAGAAGCTGTCCATGCCGGAATCGAATCTCCACTTCCCGCTGTCCGGCCAGTTCGAAGAATACAGCAAGCTATTCGACGAAGTGGAATGCGTGGTGATGCAGGGCGGCCAGGGGGAGGTGAAACACTGGGCCTTCAACGATCCCCTGGCGCGCGAGGGCGAGTGGATAGACGTACCTCCTCCCCCGGATGAGTACCGCAAGCTCGCCACCCGGATTGTCGATCTTCACCCGATGACGGTCATGCAGAACGCTCGCACCTCCGGCGGCGGCAACATCGCACTTGTGCCGAGGCAGGCGGCGACTGTAGGTCCGCTGGAAACCTGGAAAGCGAGAAAAGTGTCCATCTGGCACGCCGGCCAACACGACAATCCCTTTGGCATGCGTTTGACCACGCTGATGATTGCCAGGGGAATCGCCGACTCCGCCGTCCCAATGAGCCTTCTGGCGGACCATCCCAACGTGCAGTTCAATTTCTACCGGCCCGGGTTGGGCACCTGCGAGGTGGAGATGCATTGATACCGGGCCGGCATGTGCTGGTGCGGAAATCTGGGCGTTCAGGCGAGAGGCGATTTGGGGTCGGACCCAATGCTGTCACTTCAACACGTTCTGCAGACTTGTCTTGAGTGCGGCAGTCCTAACTGCCGCTTTGTTGTGATGACACAAAGATCAGAGACGGCTGGATTGGCGCGGTCGCAGTACCACCAGATTGTAGGTTTCCAGGCGGGGAACGGTGAAGGCAACTCTCGTTTCATCGCTTTCGGTTTCAAGCATGCGATGGGGGATTACCTCACTCGCCTCCAGGTCGGGTGACAATACCATTACCTGCTCGATCTCAACACCGGCGGGAACTCTAAGCGAGATCCCGACATTCTCCACTAATGGGGTGTTCAAAGAATCGTAGTTGATTATGTGCAGCAGCAAGACTCCGCTCTCCTGCTGCTGGAGCACCTCCAACACTGTTGTGGGACTTGCCTGCGCCTCAAGCGACAGCGTTCCTCCGGCAGCCCATTCAACCGAGTCAATGAGTTCTTGAGCGTTCAACGGCAACTTCCAGTACTTACTGGTCATGGGAGCCGACGTTGGTTTTTTGATCGCTGGGATTATCTCAGGAATGTAGACTACCCTTCCTTCGCCGACCACCCGTCGAACCAGTTCCGCTTCCGGTGCAGGTTCGGGGTCGCGACCACGGGCCTGCCAGCGGGAAGGCTTGACCTGAAACAACTCGGTCAGCCCGAAATCCCTTCTCCTCTGCCGCAGCTCCGTATAAAGCGAAGTGTGCTCGGTCGCAACAAGACCTCCTCCTCCGGCAACAAATGCCCTGATCTGATTCAGCTGTCGGTCACTCAAGGCTTCCTGATCTGCCAGCACCAGCACTCGGTACCTGGACAGATCGGCGAGATGATCATCAAAGATGATGTCGAATGGAACATGATTTTGGATTAGAGCCTGTTCGAACAGGTAAACACTCTGGTAGGGACGACCATTGTTGAATGCCATGGTCGCGAAGGTGTGCAGGACTGCGACTTCACTCACTGCTTCGACATCACGGTAATAATCGAAATTCTTGCGATAGAAATCTATGTAGTTCTTCTTCCGTTGGGTCAGTTCGAAGCCTGCGTCTTCGCCTCCCCACGTATAGGGATTGTCAAACCCGTGAGTCAAGCGGGTCTCGGACAGTTCGTATCCGGCAAGCACTCCACCTACCATACCCATGCACCCGCGATTAAATGTCATGGTTTCCGCCAGCTGTATCAGGCTGTCACCGGTGTAGGTGAAGACCTTGTTTTTCAGGATGGTGGCCTGTTTGTACGAACGGATCTTCGACAGCAGGATACCGTTTTCAGTGATACCTGCCTCATTTCCCTCTTCCGTCCACACTATGTCCGTATGGGCCAGGAGTCGCGGGTAATCGATTCCCTGCTCCCACATAGTATTGAGACCGGAGCACCCGCTGTGCGGGTTGTTCTCGACGGCGACCTCAGGATTCAAGCCTCTGATGAAGCGTGCCATCTCTGCGTAGAAGTCAGTAAGCTGTTGGCAACGAAAGTCTGTCCACTCCTGAAACAAGGGGTCTTCAATCGTTGAAAGGGGGACCTCATAAAGTGGAGGCTCAACGAAGGAGACATCGCTTAAGCCCAGCCGTTTCCTCAACTCTTCGGGAGTGTATTTCTCCTTCAGGTAGGTCTTGAAATGGTCTTTTGCCAGGGGGTGATGAAAAGCTGGTCTCTGCGCCCTAAGGCTGGTGTTGTCGAAATGAATCAGATCCACCTGCAGCTCTTCTATAGCGATTCTGAGCACTTGTTTCATGTAATCCACAAAGCCGGGATGCATGAAGTACACTCTTTTCCTAAAGGTCTGAGTGCCACCATAGCGCACAGGCCGGCCCATGTAATCGGGCAGGAACCACTCCTCCGCCTCCGGCTTCTCGAGAAGGAAGGTCTCATAACCAACTGTGCTTCCCACGTAGGCCCCAACCCTGATTCCATGCTTCTTACAAAGCGCGGCAAGCTTCTTGGCATCCTCCAACTGCTCTTTTTCTGCTTCCAGCCCGAACCCCTTGTAGAAGTGGATCACCGCCATCGTGACGCCCAGGTCTTTCAGCTTCTGCACGGCCTGCTCGGAGTGTTCTCGAGCGTAGTCCTCCCCATGCCAGACAGGGTTGCCTCCCTTTCTGATTCGGAATATGTGTGCCGTATCCCAGTTGCCGACAATGATCAGCGGTTCGTCGGATAGCCAGGCTGGTCGATAGTCCGTAGAAGGCAAATCACGGGGTCCAGACTCAACAGCTTTCTGCTCTGAAACACACGCGGTCAAAGAGAACAACAGGGCGAGCAACTGAATCAACAGAATACACGTACGCCCTGGTTTCAATCTCACTACCATCGTTTCCCCCTTCACTTCACCTCGAGTATAGGGCAATCCATCGCTCGGGTGACGATGACACCCGGGAGCGTGGGCCTCGGGAAACTGGAGTCGGCCTGCGATAGCTGGAATGGAATCATTCGTTCAGGTGCGGCTTAAGGGGTAGAAAGGGGGCTTAGGAGCGTTTTTCGACCTCAAGGATTCGACCCCTTACCGTAATGCTCGGTAATCAGGCGCGCAAAGCTCGACGGCGAGTGCGCTCTCTCAATAAGTTCTGCAGGAAGAAGGGGTTCTTCGGACGGACTCTACTTGATGAAGTAGCCGGAAACCCTCCACGTTCCGTCTTCATCCAACATCGGAGTGACCGTCTCAGTGGCTGCACTCTTCTTTTCGAACTTCGTAGCGAACTGGATCACAACATATTCGCCGTCAGGTGCACCGGGCAAGCTGGTTGCAAACTCCGCGGACTTCACTTCCCTCGTGATCACTTTTCCCAGTGGTGAGCGCGATGCACCCAATGCCTTTTTCCAACCCGACTGATCCACCGCGTTCCGGAACAAAGTAGACGCACTCTCCCAGCTTCCTTCGTAATCTCCGGAGTCGACTAACGCAAGCCAAGCCCTGGCTTCAACGATGGCCTGCTTCTCTTTCTCTGTCTCGGCAAACAGGCCACACACAAGCATGGAGAGCCCCAGCAGCGTCAACAACAAAACAGCTGTTCTCTTCAACTTACTACCTCCTGTCTTTGTTAACCTCGCGTTACCCTCATACTACGTACCCTCTGCGCCGATTATTCACCACGCTCTGCTTCTACCCGTTCTGTTGTAACCAGGCCTTCCACCGCCTGTTGCACCAATTCCACAAACTCCTGCTCCGCCTTTGGATCGAACGGTGCCGGCAGGAAATAGGCCAGGTGGGACGTGTCTCCCTCGTAACCGCCCTGGCGAATGATCTGGGCCGTGGCGATATAGCCGGGACAGCTGTTCGCGTAGCCGATGACCATCGCCGATTCCGTTGACGTCAGCGAACGGGTGATCGGGCCCAAGTCGGAAACCACCTCGCCCTCCAAAGCCACCAGCGTCAATGTGCCCAGACGCCACGCCTGGACTTCATAGCGTTGGCGATCGATGTCGTTCGGATAGGCGAGCATCTGCCGTGCCCACCAGGTGACGTAATCCCGCGGGTCGCCGTCGAATGCCATCTCTTCGATCTTCTTCCTGTTCCGCCCCGTTTGCAGACTAAGAGCACCTCGGGCCAGCGACGCTCGAAAACCGCCGCTCAACGGCACGAGGTTGCCGGTCTCGAGATAACGAAGGACCGCATCGGCCAGCTTGATCCCACCTGCGCGGCTTTGCGCGGGGGCGTTGGCAAAAACGTACTCGCTGCGATCCGCGTCCTGGTACACGACCTTGGCATCGCTACCACAGCCCATGACGAACAGGGCACGGCAATCCTTCAGACTCGCTTCGACTTTCTCCCGCATTGCTCCCGGATAACCTGGAGACCATTTTTCAATCGGACCCATGCTGGTCGGGTGGCAGGCATGGCCGATCAAAACAAGCCGGCGTGGAGAGTCATGGCGCGTGATGCTCAGGACCGGAGTGTGCTTGTCATAACTGCCCTCCGGATTGACACCCCATTGGATCACTCCACCGGCGTCCGGCCGCCGCCGGTTCATGCCGATTTGCACTTCGCAGGCCCCGTAGACGATCTCGGCGGGTGACCGCTTCGCCAGGGCCTCGGCCGCCAGTTTTAGAATGGTCTCCTCCAGACGGCCGAGGTACCAGATGTCCACCGACCCGATGGCCATATTCATGCGGTAGTTGATCGCCGGACCCCAGTGAGTGTGTGAGGCGGCAAAAATGATCGCTTCTGGGGGAATGCCGTGGGCCTTCTTGAGTTTGTGTCGCAGGGCATCGACCGACACGCCTCCGAATCCCAGGACGTCCGCGGTGATGAGCAGTGCGGTGTTGCCCGTTCGGTCTTCAAGGGCCAGAGCCTGGGCCCGCAGGGGTGAAAGCGTTCCCTTTGCGTGGCGCTCCCGCCCAAATCCCGACATCATGGCCTGGCCCGGTGCCGGAGTGATGTCCGCTTCCGCGTAGCCGACGCGCCACGGAGGCGCCTTGTCCGCTCCAGGTGCGGTGGCTCGCAGCAAGGGCGAAGCCCCGATCAGGATGATTAGCAGGTACAGCAGGAACGAAACTTCTCGAAAACGGTTGTAAACCACCCGTGTGCCCTCCGAGTTTCTCAATACCCTCACAACGGTTGCTGTGTCCTTTGACCCTTTGCGCTTCAAGGCCCGTACGCCTTTGCACTCGCGGTCAATCCGTCAACCTACCCGAACAACCCCCTCTGGTCAAGAGCGCCGGCAACGGAACTCAGCCGCCAAGGACATCGATCCGGCCGATCTCGTCCGACCCCGCATTGCGTTTGTAGAGCAATTCTACTTGCACATATCCGTCAGGGTTGCCTTCAAATTCATACGGACTTATCAGGCATAGAAAAAGGTGAGATAATTGAGAAGGAAGGAAAAGGACTGCTCCATGAGCTATTGAGAAGGTCTGAGCAGGCCAAGAAGATCATTGAAGCGGAACTCAATGCCCCTCTCGACGAAGTATTGGGAGGTTTTGAGGAACATCCACTGAATTGTGCCTCGTTGGGCCAGGTTCATCGAGCCCGCCTTTCAGTCCGGCCCTGCGTGCAGGGAGGATAGCAGTAAAGGAGTTGGTTTATGGATACCGCAGTTTTCCACAAGATCCTGTGTCCTGTCGATTTCGGTGATTTATCGATACAAGGGCTGCGTTATGCGGGAGCGGCGGCTCAGTGTCAGGATGCCCGTCTGATCGTGCTCCATGCGTGCCAATTCTCCGCTCCTCTATTCTTCACTAAAGGTCAGATTGACGAGCTTAAAAGGCAGAGTCGGAGTTGTGAAGCGGCAGCCAGGGAACGTTTGGAAGAGCTGACCCGCGCCACCTTGGAGTCTCGCTCAGGCGAAGTCGAAGTACGCGTCATCGAGGCGCCTGCTGTGGAGGGGATTCTGAAGACGGCGGAGGATGTCCAGAGCGATCTGATTGTGATGGGAACTCACGGCCGAAGCGGCATGGATCGGCTGATGCTAGGTTCCGTGACGGAGCGTATTCTTCGCACTGCGCGCATTGCCGTCCTGGCGGTTCGCGGTGGGGTTTCGAGAACTGAGGTTCCGCCTCGCCATCTGCTTTGTCCTGTCAACAACACGCCTCTGGCTTCGCGCCTGCTGAAGACGGCGATTCACATTGCCGAGTGCTTCGAGGCTTCACTGACCCTGCTGCATGTACGGAGAGCCGGAGAGAAATACCCGATTAGTGATCTGGGTGACTGGGTGCCGGAACAAGAGCGGTCGCGGTGCCCTATACGAGAGATGTCGCGGAAGGGGAGCGTCGCTGAGGAGGTGATCACCGCTGCCATGGAAAGCGAGTGCGACCTGGTTGTGATTGGGGCGCAGCATAAGCGATTCCTGGACACGACCGTATTGGGGCCGACGACGGAACGCGTCGTGCGTCATGGTCCATGCCCTGTGCTGGTCGTACCCGGTGCGGAGTGGT
>JAUVSF010000446.1 GCA_030597245.1 Acidobacteriota bacterium | reverse complement strand
GCCTACTGTTTCGCGAAGAAGGGCGAGATCTATACGGTCTACTTGGGCGAAGGCGGGTCTACTGACCTGTCCCTTCCTCAAGGCACCTATTCAGTTGAATGGTATGACCCAAGGAACGGAGGTTCACTGCAGCAGGGATCGAAAGAGCGGGTGACGGGACCCGGCACTCTTTCGATTGGGCTTCCTCCAGCTGAAGTTGAGAGCGATTGGGTGGCCCTTGTTGAGTTGGCAGACGAGTAGAGCTCAAGAAGCTTGAGTTCTTGTTCGAACTTCGCACTTCGAACCTCGCACTTCGATTACTCCCCGTGGTGCTATACTTGGGTGGTAGCGGATTCCGGACCTTGGCTAAGATTATCCGCTCGTTCCGGGAGGAGGCATCCGCCTGACGATTGTTGTGACCAACCGAAGCCGGCAGAACCGACGAACTTTCCTGAAAACAGGAGTCGCCTGGGGTAGCCTGCTGGCAGGTTCAGGACTTCCCTTCTGTTCCAGCTCTCCGAAATCGCGAGTCGTTCTCTCCAGAGACAACGCCCTTCGCAGCTCCTCAGGGGGCCTCGAATCCAAGCGAGTCTTCGATCTCCTTGATCGAGCCATGCTCTCTTTAGCCGATACCGACAGTTCCACCGAAGCCTGGCAGCAGTTTGTCAAACCAGGTCAGGTGATAGGTCTCAAGGTGAACTGTCTGGCCGGAAGAGGAATGTCAACATCAACAGCCCTTGTTGAGACGCTGAGCGAACGACTTCAGGAAGCCGGCATCAGCCAACAGAACATTATCATCTGGGACAGGCTGAACCGTGACTTGGAGCGAGGGGGGTTCCGCCTTTCCGAGAAAGGCCCTCAGGTGAGATGTTTCGGAAATGACAGTAGCGGTTTCGAGCAGGATCTCATGACGTATGGCCAGGTAGGCAGTCTCGTTTCAAGGACAATCACCAGGCTCTGTGACGTTGTGATCAACCTTCCGGTTCTTAAGGACCATGGGATCACAGGAATGACGGGTGCGCTGAAGAACGTGTTTGGTGCGATCCACAACCCAAACAAGTACCACCTGAATGTAGGTGACCCCTATATTCCGGATGTCTGGATGCTCGAACCGATCAGAGCGAAGGTCCGGCTCAACATCTGTGAAGCGATCACCGTCCAGTACCATGGCGGCCCCTCTTTCATGCCCGGCTGGACCTGGAATTTCGACGGACTTCTGGTCAGCAGAGACCCTGTTGCACTCGACTACATCGGCTGGCAACTGATCGAGCAGAAACGTCGAGAGGCAGGGATGAAAGCTCTGGAAAACGAGGGTCGTAAACCCTCCTATATTGAGACTGCTGCGGACCGGGAACACGGTATTGGAACCTGTAACCCCGATAGAATCCAGTTGGTGGAAGTGAATGGCTAGGGACAGACAACTGCTTCATTCGCATGATCGCAAAGGCTTTGACGTGGTCAGACCGCCGCAATCCAGGGACCGCTACATCGACGTTCTGCCCCACGAACTGGAAATCGCGAGCTTCAAATCCGCGCTGGTGCCGGCGAGTGAGTGTTCTCACTGCTTTTCTCGCCGCATCTTTCTTTCCGGGATGAGTTTTGGGCTGCTCTGCGGTGGCCTTGGAGGCGGGAATCTCACCGAGAGACGAAACGGGACGTCGGACGAAGAAAGGTACACCCTGGAAGCCGGCTTCTACGAAAAACTCCCGCACAAGAAGATCCGGTGCAAGCTTTGTCCACGAGAGTGCCTAGTCGACGATGCAGAACGAGGTTACTGTGGAGTTCGGGAAAACCGAGGCGGCGTCTATTATTCCCTGGTTTACGCAAGGGCGTGCACGACGCACATAGACCCGATTGAGAAGAAACCTTTCTTCCATTTCCACCCTGGAACAATGGCATTCTCTATAGCCACGGCCGGCTGCAATGTAAACTGCAAATTCTGCCAGAACTGGCAAATCTCGCAGGCTCGCCCGGAACAGATTCGAAGCATTTATTTGCCACCCGAGAGTGTCGCAGAATCCGCCCGGGCTTCCAAATGTGTCTCCATTGCCTATACTTACAGCGAACCCGTCGTCTTCTACGAGTTCATGCGGGATACAGCGAAGTCAGCTCGCCGGAAGGGCGTGAAAAGCGTGGTGGTTACGGGTGGGTATATTGCTCAGGAACCGTTGAAAGAGCTGTGTAGATTAGTGGATGCGATCAAAGTGGACCTGAAGGCTTACTCGGAAGATTATTACAAGAACGTGGTGAATGGTGAACTGAGACCTGTTCTAGACGCATTGGTCACGATGAAGGAGGCAGGGACATGGACAGAGTTGGTCTATCTGGTGGTACCGACTCTGAACGACAGCGATTCAGAACTGCGGGGTCTAGCCAGGTGGATCAAGGCCGAACTTGGCCCTGACGTTCCCCTGCACTTTTCGCGCTTCTACCCTCAATACCTGCTCAAGAACCTTCCTCCCACTCCGATCAGCACCCTCGAGAGGGCCAAACAGATAGCTGATGCAGAAGGGCTGAAGTTTGTATACATCGGGAATGTACCCGGTCACGAAGCGGAGAACACCTACTGTCCAGGGTGCGGTGAAATCGTGATCGAAAGAACCGGGTACTTGATTAAGGCGAACAAGATTAGAAACGGTCGATGCTCCGGTTGTAACGAATTGATACCTGGGGTCTGGAGCACATGATAATGGCTTGCTTGCGCTTCATAGCGGGGTCTCCTTGCGCAGTGCAGGCTAACTGCTGTCTCCTCCCTCACAGGGAGAGATAGCGACTTAGGGGAGTGAGCATGTGGAAGAGGCTTTCTCTCAATGCCTTCATTCTGGTGGGAGGGCTTGTCATGACAAATTTCTTTGGCTCTATCGTCGGTGGGTCTGGCGAGAAGATCAGAAAACCTGCCGTCTCCGGAACGTTTTATCCGAAAGATTCAGATCAACTCCGGCAATCAGTGGATCAAATGCTCTCCGAAGCGAGTCCACCCCCCATCCCGGGCCGAATCACCGCCTTGATATCCCCTCACGCTGGATATTCCTACTCAGGTCACGTGGCAGCTCACGCCTATGCTGTCATTAAGGGAAAACCATTTCGTCGCGTCGTCATTATCTCTCCGAGTCACGTTGAAGCTTTCGAAGGTGCGGCTGTATACGACGGCGACGCTTACCAGACCCCTCTTGGAACTATTCCAGTGGACAAGGAATTTTGCAGCCGGCTCGCATCGAAGGATTCACTCATCAAGCATACGGAACAAGGCCATCGCATTGCATTCCAGGGCCGGGGTGAACACGCCCTCGAAGTTCAGTTACCGTTTCTCCAACGGGCTCTTCAGGATTTCGAGATTGTACCCATTGTGATGGGGGATCAAACGTTCGAGACATGCCGGGCCCTCGGAACAGCCATAGCCGCGCTCGCGGAAAATTCAGAAACGTTAATCGTTGCCAGTTCAGATCTGTCCCATTACCACCCCTACGATGAAGCCGTGAAACTGGACCGGAAAGTGATCGACGCTATAGCTAGATGGGACTACTTAAGCCTCCTTCACAATCTATCCACCCGGTCCTGGGAGGCTTGTGGAGGAGGACCAATAGCGGCAGCGATGATGGCGTCCGAAGAAATGGGAGCGACTCAGGCCAAAATACTTTGCTATGCCAATTCAGGTGATGTCCCGCCTGGCGACCGAAGTCACGTGGTCGGGTACGTCTCAGCTGCACTCTACAAGCCCAGCGCTGGCGCAGATTTGGAGTTGTCTGAAACAGAATTGAGCGAAAAGGAAAAGGAGACGTTGCTTCAGATTTCCAGGGAATCGGTTGCATCAGCTGTCCGGGGCGGTAACCCTGACGACTATTCTCCACCAGTGGATAAAGCTCTTCAGGAGGACGCGGCGGTTTTTGTCACACTTAAGAAGAATGGCGAATTGCGTGGCTGCGTAGGGAGCATCCTTGCCACCGAACCACTGGCCATAGCTGTTGCCAAGGCAGCTGCCAACGCAGCCCTTAATGACCACAGATTCGACCCTGTAGGGGAGAACGAAGTTGCTGATCTTGACTATGAGATATCGGTGCTCTCACCCTTCCGTCGGATAACAGACGTCACCCTGCTAAAGGTTGGCCGGCACGGGTTGCTGATTGAAAAGGGTAATTACAGGGGACTCCTGCTTCCCCAAGTAGCCGACGAGCATGGTTGGGATGCCGTTACATTTCTCGAACATACCTGTCTGAAGGCAGGGCTCCCGGCAACAGCCTGGAGGGGACCCGAGGCCGATATATACATTTTCTCGGCCAATGTCTTTGGTGAGGTTGAGTAACAGCCAACCTCGGCGCCTCGCCTGGAACACAGGCGCCTCGCCCTTGGAGACGTCCTAGCCTGAACAGTCCCAGTTTCACCACCAAGACACCAGGAGCACCAAGCATGACACAGACTTTTGCTTGGTGTTCTTGGTGGTGAGTCTTCTCCTGGCCGGACTGCCCCACCCGCTTTGAAGACCCCCTACTAACTCCCTTATTTACAGTGCTTTGTAGTTCTATTTGGAACTTGTTTG
>JAUVSF010000124.1 GCA_030597245.1 Acidobacteriota bacterium | reverse complement strand
TGTTCTTTGTGCTCTTACCCTGGTGGCAAATCTTCCACCCCGATACCTGATCATCGATGTCCGCCCTGTCCTCCGCAGCTCGAAGAGCGAAGGTGGATGCCGTTCCCCTTCCCGGTTGCATTTTCGGAGCCCCGCCTCGCGGGGCGATATGCGCAGAGCCCAGGGCGCAAGCCCTGGGTTGCCGGCGATCCCCTCACAGGAGTCCCGCCTTGCGGGACGACATGAATCTCGCCGATCAGCCTTCTTTCAACGTCATGGACCCGGAGGAGCATCCGGAGCATGTTTTATCCGCTCGTCTTTTTCCGTCAGGCTCCCAAGCTCACCATCGGCGTTTCTGTCGAGTTCGGGGTGAATTCGCCTTGGCGCCTTCCCCTCACAACCGTTTTTCAACAACTTACAGCCGTTTCCTGGGGTAAACTCCTTCGCTCACCTCCGGCAAGCCGCTCTGCAACTGCGTTTCCCCACAGCGCGATTGGCTAGGCTAGAATTGGACCCGATCCCTCGGAATCTGGACTTCCACACTCGGACTGAAATCCGCTATAGTTGCTTGCTTATGTGCAGAAGTGCAGACGGCGAAAAATCAACTGCCCATGTTCGCTACGCCTAAAGCTTGAGACTCGCCAATGAAACTGTGGTTTGAGCTGGTGCGCAAGATGTTGACAGGGTCTGCTTCGCGCGAATCTGGAAGTCGCCTCATTCTTCCCGGACTCTCTCTGCTCCTCCTATCTCAACTGCCGGTCTTTGGAGAAGAGATCGATTACAACACTGCTCACCTCAGTCGCAATATGGAAGCAATCCGAACGACAGAGCCTATTGTGCTGGACGGGAACCTCGATGAACCGGCCTGGAAATTGGCGGAACCGGCAAAGAACTTTACTCAGAAGGTTCCGTTCACGGGTCAGCCGGCCAGTGAAGACACTGAGGTCAGGATCATCTTTGACGATGAGAGCTTGTATGTTGGAGTTTATTGCTTCGACTCGGCGGGACCTGAAGGCATTATTGTCAACGACGTTACAAAAGACTTCTTTACGCTGGACAGTGACGGTTTTCAGATCGTTCTGGATACGTTCAACGACAACCGAAACTCCTTCCTCTTTGCGACCAACCCCGCGTCCGGCCGATTCGATATGCAGGTTGCAGCTGATGGCAACCGCGGCAACAGTGCCTGGGACGGCATCTGGTACGTCGAAACCCGGATAACCGAAGAAGGCTGGCAAGTGGAAATGGAGATACCCTTCAAAACACTCCGCTTTCTAGAGACCGACCCCAAGGAATGGG
The DNA here is from genome assembly GCA_030597245.1 of Acidobacteriota bacterium. Lineage (GTDB taxonomy): Bacteria > Acidobacteriota > UBA6911 > RPQK01 > JAPXNP01 > JAUWTT01. Next base: position 9,382 of record JAUVSF010000124.1, on the reverse strand, counting down.
GAGTCAATTTCGAGCGCAGGGTAAGACGCAAATTCGAAGACTCCTACTGGGCACCGATCCCACCACCTTACCGCGTAGCGCGCGTCTCTATAGCCGGGACGCTGCGTGGCGTCGAACACAGTCGGCCAAGCAGAAACCTTTTCTTCAAGCCCTACGTCATCCTTCCTGTGTTGAGGCGAGAGGATGACGATTGGGATGTGCTTCCTGATGCCGGCTTAGACGTTAAGTGGGGAGTCACATCACAGCTGACGCTGGACTTAACAGTGAATACCGACTTTTCCCAGGTGGAAGTCGATCAGCAACAGATCAACCTCACAAGATTCAGTCTTTTCTTTCCTGAGAAAAGAGATTTCTTTCTCGAGAATGCCAACATTTTTGACTGGGGGATGAGAAAACCGGGTTTCCGCTTCAGGCCCGACTTCATACCCTTCTTCAGCCGACGCATCGGATTGACAGAAGACGGGGCGATTGTACCGATCCTGGGTGGGGCCAGGCTTACCGGCAGAACAGGACCGTACACGATCGGTCTCATGACCATGCAGACCGCGGAATTCGGGCGAAAACCACCCGATGACTCGCTGGACCCCCGAGCTGAAACCGATGAGGACGAAGAGGAAGAGTACGAGCCTTCTACCAATTTCATCGTGACGCGGGTCCGTCGCGACCTGCTGAGAAAATCTGATGTGGGAGGTATTTTTGTCAACAAGCAAGAATTAGGTGGGTCCCATAACCGGACTTATGGACTTGACGGCAACTTCAATTTTTTCGAGTACCTTGATATTAGTCCCTGGATCCTGAGGACTGAGACTCCGGATCTTAAGGGCGACGACGTAGCTTCAGATTTGCAGGTTGCCTGGAGAGACGAGTTTTTCAATATCTGGGCAGGGCACCTTCGATTGGGGGAGAACGTTAATCCCGAGGTGGGATTCGCTCCTCGAACAGGTATTCACAAGACATCAGGAGATTTTGGTATCACTCCACGCCCGGAAGAGAAGATCTCCTGGATCAGAGAGCTCAACCCCTCGATTGAGGCCGACTACATTACAAACACTGAAAATGTACTGGAAACACGAAGGTTCGAGGGCAGATTTACAGCGATTTTCAGTGACAGCAGTATGCTTAGTGTGGCTCATGAAGATAACTTCGAAAGACTCTTTGAACCATTCACCATCCGTGAAGGTGACAATGGAGAGGAAGACGACATTGTCATCCCCGAGGGAGACTACAATTTCGCGGAGAATTCACTCTTTTTCCGGAGTAACCGCTCAAAATGGCTGAGTATTATGGCTCGTTTGTCGAGCGGTGGCTTTTTCGACGGCCAACGGGATTCCTATACAGCTGGTTTCACGCTCCGGCCCAGCTACCACTTCAGCACCGAAATCTCATGGGGACACAATCAGGTTCGACTGCCAGGGGGGGATTTCGACACCGACCTGATCTTCGCTCGAATCGGCTATTCCTATTCCAGCAACGTGTTCTTTGACGCGCTTCTCCAGTACAACAGTGATTCGCAGGAGCTCAGCAGCAACTTGCGGTTCGACTGGGTGATCAAACCATTAAGCGATCTTTATCTCGTATATAACGAGCGACGTTCCAGGGACGGAGAAGTCATAGAGCGGGCGATCATCGCGAAACTCTCGTACGTCTTTGCTTTCTGAGGGCTTAACTCGCAATTCTCGGAAACGGGATAGTGGTCCTTTGCGGACTTGGCGAACTTTTCGTGAGCGAATTACATTTCACGCCAAGTGCGCAAAGACGCTCAAGGAAGAGACCTTGTTGACGACCGATCGCTAAAGCTACGGAGGACCGTTCCACCCGATAACTGATCACCGATAACCGATCACCCTAACTACTCACTATCTCCCACTCCCCTCGCAGTAGAAGGGCCCCTACCCCAGATTGGCTCCGGTTCAGAGATCCTCTCTCAGGTATCGAACACCCGGTTCTCGGAGCATTGCCTGGAGGTTAGCTTCGTCGAGATCGAGATCATCTTTGATCACGAGTTCAAGTGGCTCGCCATAGAAGAGCTTCTTATTAGCTGCATCCAGCAGACTGTTGACCCGGATGTAGAGGCTGGCTTTTGCTTCTTCGACAATGATCGTAATCAGGCTTCCTTTGACAATAATCGCCTTAACCGGCTCCAGCTTCGAAACCTTGGCAACTATCTTCCCGATCATCCTCGTCTTACGATTACGGACATGGCGGTAAACAGGAAGACCGATGAGCAGGAGCACCAAGAGGGTACCGACTTCATCCTTAGAGACAATGAGGAAGATGAGAAGAGCGATCGCAAGCAAGGCGACCGCGACGCCCGGCACACCAAACGGCACCGAGAACTTCAGCCACTCCATACCCGCTTCAATCCGTTCCCTGAAGGTGACAGGCCTCTGGGATCCAGTTTCCAGGGATTCCTTAAGCCGTTTAAGATCAGTGATCAAAGCAGCCGTATCCTGATATCTGTCTTCCGGCCTCTTTCTCAAGCAGTGCGAGAGGATCCGCTGCAAATCAGCGGGAAGATCCTGACGAATGACAGTCACGGGGCGGACTTCCTCAAAGGCGATGGCATGCATCGTGTCTAACGGGCTTTGCCCTTTGAATGGAAGTTCGCCTACGACCATTTCGTACAACACAATTCCGAGCGAGAAAATATCGCTACGATGATCAATGCTCTTACCACGAGCCTGTTCTGGACTCATATAGGCAACGGTTCCCAGCACAGTACCTGCCTGGGTCTGAACCATGGTCTCGATATTTGAAGTGCCGGAGTCCGGACCTCCCATCCCAGGGTCCAGAAGTTTCGCCAACCCGAAATCGAGGATCTTGGCGTGCCCTTCCGGGGTCACAATGATGGTGTCAGATTTGACATCTCGATGAGCGATCCCTACTGAATGCGCTTTACCCAAACCTTCCGCCACCTGAGTCCCAATCTCGACCGCACCCAGCAGGTCCAACTCACGGTCTCGTATCAGTTGACGGACCGTCTGCCCTTCAACGAACTCCATCGCCATAAAGAGGGTGCCGTCTGCTTCATCGACATCGTAGATTTGGGCGATCGCAGGGTGTGTCACCGCCGATGCAGATCGGGCTTCCTGGAGAAATCGTCGCTTCTTGTCCTCGTCCCCTGTGATTTCTTCTCTCAGAACTTTGAGCGCTACCTGCCGGCCGAGACGAACATCCCGTGCTTTGTAGACGACGCCCATCCCGCCCTTACCGACGAGTTCGAGGATCTCATAATGCTTCAACTTCTTGCCGACCATGTCCACTTTTGCTATTAGACCATCGCCTTGAACCCTTAGCAAACAGCAGGGCCAGAGGAACAGGTAAGCGGAAGAGAAACCTGCTAGAAAGGAAAGAAAACGGGAATCAGAAGTACCATCAAGATGATGAGCAAGATGGTCAACGGCGTTCCCACTTTCAGATAGTCCATGGACCGGTAACCGCCCGCTCCCATGACGAGCAGGTTGGCTTTGTGGCTGAACGGCGTCATGAACGCTGCCGACGCCGCCAGCCCCACACCCATCATAATGGGATAGGGGCTGAGGCCAAGCTGCTGAGCAGTCTGCACCACCACCGGTGCTAGTAGAACCACTGCTGGAGCTCCGTCCAACCCTTGACTGATGAGGCTAGACAGAACCACCATTGCAGCAAGAACTGCATAAGGACCCAACGGACCGGCAAAGTCTGTGACGTTTTGGGCCAAGAGCAAGGCCGCACCGGTTCGTTCCATCGCAAAACCTACTGGAAGGACGGCGGCAACCAAGAAAATGGCCCGCCATTCGATGGCACGGTAGGCCTCCTCCATTTTGATTGCGCCGGTCAACAAAGCAAATGTGGCTCCCGCGAAAGCAGCAACCTGGATCGGCTGAAATCCCGTAACTACAAAGCCAACCATCAACGCAAGAGCGAGAAGAGCATAAGGAGCCTTCCTGGTCCTTCTGGGGATTTGACTCTTCTCCGAAAGAACCACGAAATCCTGATCCGATGCGAGCTGAGTCAGCTTATTTCGAGGCCCTTGCAGTAACAGGGCATCACCAAATCGGAGCGAAAGTCCAGCCAGGCTTGTACGTACAAGGCCCCCTTCACGCCATACCGCCAACACCTGTAACCCGTAGCGATCTCTGAAAGACAGGTCTCCAAGGGTCTTCCCTGCCACCGAGGAACGCGGAGCCAGAGTGGCTTCCAGGACACCGATTTCATCTGATTCAAGTACAGGTTCGACTACTTTGGACTCGAGACTGAGATTCCCCATCTCGAGCAACCGGACAATCTTAGATGGTTCACCAGCCATAAGCAGGCGATCGCCTTCCAAGATCATCTCGCCTGGTGAAGCGATCAGAAGCACGTCATCCCCCCGAATTATTCCAGCTACCGTAACACCGACGAGCTCACCGATCCGAGATTGAGCAACCGATCGACCGGCCAGCGGAGAACCCTCCAATATCCTAATTACATACAAATGCGCCTGGAGCTGCTGGAGAGTTGTCAATCCGACCACGCATGAGTCGAAGTCGCCTCCCTGTGACAGTTTCTCCAATTCGACTCGCGGGCCGACAGCAAGAATACTGTCACCTTCCTGAAGCCGCTCATCCGCCAGACGACTTCGAACAATCTCTTCGCCCCGCTGGATGCCTATGACAACCGCTCCATACACTTCACGGAAACGCAGTTCCCTCAGGGTTTTCTCGATCAGTCCGGAATCCTTGGCCACCGTCGCCTTAACTCCGCTGACTCCCTTAATCGGTCTGGGGATTTCGCCCGATCGAGCCTTCCTAACCCGAACACCCTGGACCCGGAGCAACTCCCGCAAGTCCGAAAGTCTCCCTTTCACGAGAAGCACGTCACCTCCCCTGAGGATAGTCGCAGCGTCAGGGGCAAGCGTCTTCTCAGCTCCCCGAGTGATTGCCAGCACCTGAACGCCTAATGTTGACTCCAGCCGGGCCGCAGCAAGTGTCATCCCATCAAGACCAGATTGGAGAGGGATCATCATCGAGAAGAGTCTTTCGTGCAATTGGTAGATCCGTACCAGGTCCGTCTCCTCGGCGAGAGCCGGCCCGGCATCTCGCTCGGGAAGTAACTTCCGCCCCACCGTGACCATGAAGACGATGCCACATAAGAGCAGACATACGCCCACAGGCGTGAAATCGAAAAGCCCAAAAGGTTCCAAACCGCGCTCCGACAACAGCTCAGCGGTAAGAATGTTTGGCGGAGTCCCAATCAGAGTCGTGGTCCCTCCGAGAATTGCTCCATAAGCGAGGGGCATAAAAAGACGCGACGGCGATATTCTGGCCTTTCGCGCAATCGCCGCTACGGCAGGCATCAGAACCGCAGTAGCAGCGATATTGTTCATAAAAGCAGAGAGAAATGCAGCCACGACCATGATCGTGATGATGAGAGGGATCTCCCGATTTCCCACCCAGGAGTGCACTCGCCGCCCAACAATGTCGGCCACCCCCGTGTAAAGCATTGCCGCCCCGATGATGAAAACCGAGAGCATCGTGATGACCGCAGAGGACGCAAACCCCGTGAAGGCTTCTTCAGGAGTCAGGTAACCGGCCAGAATCAGAATCACCAAACCGGCAAACGCTGTCAGATCCACCGGAATCTTCTCCGTCAGAAAGAGGTAAACCATTGCTGCCAGCAGTACGAACAAGAAACCGATTTGGAAGGTCATTGGCTTCCGATTCTATCGCGCCGAATCTGAAGGCTACAAGTGCCCCGTGCTGGACATGGGATCTGGGAGCCGGAGGCTGGAGGGATTGACGATTTTCGATTGTCGATTGTCGAGTTCAGGCGGGTCCGTCCAGCATCCGGTAACCGGTAACTGGAATCTCGTATCCGGCATCTGGAAACTGGCATCTTGGAACTCGCCCAACCACCCAACCCCGATGACCGATCACCGATCCCCGATTACCGACAGCCCGTGAATTTCAAGTCAAAAAGGATTAGAATCGAACTCACTGCGGATACCTGCTCACGTTCTCCGCTTTACAGACGCCAGTAAGTCTTGGAAATGAAGACAGCTATTGCTTTGGGAATAAAATGATGGACACACCCCATTTGAAATGGACCGCTGAAGGTCAGGAAACGGCCTACCGGCTTTTGGAAGATGAGACGCTTATTGGGCGCTTGTCCGAATCGGACGTTGTCCTGAGCAATCCCTTTATTTCGCGTCAGCATGCGAAGGTTTTGAAAAAGGGGAATGGTTTCACTCTTGTGGATCTCAACAGTCTTCATGGCACGTATGTGAATGGGGTTCAGGTATCTGAACAGTCGCTCACGAATGGGGATCGCATCACACTTGGCCGCGAACAGGTTGACATCTTGTTTTTCACGGGACCGGAGGATGCGTTCAGTTCGGATTCAACCCTAGGAGATGAAGATCTCGAAAAGTCGATGATGCAGTTGACGACAGTGATGCCCCTGGCCGACAGCGAATCCTCCAAACTCGAAAAGATCTCACACATCCTTGATTTTCAATACAACTGGGGTCGGAGCTTCTCAGCAGAGCGGACGTTTCGCCAAATACTGGAAGCTGCTCTGAAGCTAAGCGGTGCTGAACGAGGTTACATTCTTCTCAAAGAAGAACCCGGCTACAAGTACATCGTCGGCTTGAATGGTTTGGGACAGTTACTGTCGGAAGACGAGTTCCAGACCAGTCGTACAATCGTCCAGTCGGTGGTGGCTAGTGGAGAGCCCATCCTCATGACCGGAGGCATCGACCAGGAGTTTGAACAACAGAAGAGCATTGTGGCGATGCATCTGAAAGCAATAGCATGCGTACCGCTGAAGTGGATAACAGAACACTCGGAAGAAGCGGAGGTCCGCGGGATCCTCTACCTGGACAGCACCAAGAGGATGCATACGATCACAGGCCTTGATGAAAGAATCCTCAACAAGCTGGCCGTGGAAGCCGGCAATGTGTTTGAAAAACTGGAGCTGATTGAAGCATTTGAAGAGAAGAAAGCCTTCGAAAAGGAGCTGTCCCTCGCCCGAGAGACTCAGACGGCTTTGCTCCCTCGCAAGCTTCCCAAGATCGAAGAATATGACCTGGCAGCGTTCAGTTATCCGACACGTCATGTGGGGGGTGATTTTTACGATTTCCTGAAGAGGACAGGGGCCGCTTTCACAGGCGTCCTGGCCGATGTCTCGGGAAAGGGAATCTCAGCGGCCCTGCTCAGTAGTCTGGTCCAGGGTTCTCTGCAGATGGAATTCAGATCAGGAGTTCCGGTTCATGAATCGATTGCAAGAGTCAATCTCTATCTTTGTGAGAAATCTCGAAGCAACCGCTTTGTGACGCTCTTCTTCATCAGTTTGGACAAAGAGGGATCTGGCGAGTACGTCAGTGCCGGACATAATCCTGCCTACCTTTACAGGGCTGAGAGCGGAACCATCGAGGAACTGCCGGCCCGCGACCTCGTTCTGGGAGCCTTTACCTTCGCCACATATCAATCTGTGCCTGTTCAGATGAATTCTGGAGACGTGCTGGTAATCTACAGCGACGGAATCACCGAGGCAGAGAATCCACATGATGAGATGTTCGGAGAGGAACGGCTCAAAAAGATCATTTGCGAATACGCATCCGCCGGATGCGCACAGCTCGAAGATCAGATCCTTGAATCAATCCGCGAATTCACTGAAGGCATGGCTCAGACTGATGACATGACCAGTGTGATCGTCCAGAAGGTCTGACGGGGGATTGGAGGATTGGGGGATTGTCTCGAGGTCTCGGGGGCAAGGTCTCAGAGTCTTGAGTCTTGAGTCTTGGGTCTTGAGTCTTGGAATTGACCCGCAAAGTCACTAAAGCACAATGAGATTCTAGTGATTTCGTGCCTTCGTGGTTAACCCAGTCGCGGGCGTTCGAATCCCATCTGTCTCAGCGCTTCGTATGCGGCTACCGCAACAGCCGAGGAGAGATTCAAGCTGCGCACATGCGTGCTGAGGATAGGGATCACGACAATTCGTTCGGGGTATTTCCCGAGAATCTGAGCGGGGAGCCCTCTGGTTTCGCTGCCAAAGATCAGGTAGTCGGCAGCGCGGTACTCCGCCTGCGCATAAGACCGACTTCCCTTCTTTGAAAAGAGAAAAAGACGATCACCCGGGACGGACTCAAAAAAACCATCGACCGACTCATGGCGTATTACCGTTACATACTCCCAATAGTCCAGGCCGGCACGCCGCAAGTATCTGTCGGTCAACTTGAATCCCAGATTGCCGACAAGGTGAAGATTTGCATCAATCGCGGCACATAGTCGAGCAATGTTACCCGTGTTGGGTGGGATCTCCGGTTCCACTAACACTATGTTGAGCGTCTCTCTATGAGGGCTAGCATCTCCACAGGCTGAATCTGACTTCTGTCCAGTCGTCGAACTCACTATCGCCTCCTAATCAGAACTTCTTCACCATTTCCGACCCGTCACCTGATAATATCGCTCCTCCAGAATCAAACCAGGTGAATAGTCTTCGATCATCAGCGTGCGATAATCCCCAGCGTCAAGGGCTTCTCTGGGAACGAGCCCCACGATCTCGCTGCCCACAATCAGAGCGCCTCTCTTGATCGCTTCCGCACCAACTTCCTCGAACGCTCTATAAATTGACGTTGCCTTGAAATCGGTCAGATTCATCGAGACCTGAACCTGTCCTCTGCGTTCTATGAATCGACCCAGCGCTCGGATGTGCGGCAATCCACCGCTGCTCTCACGCACCGTTCGCGCCACCTCCTGAGCCACTCTTAACTCAGTTGTATTGAGATAAATGTTGAAGGCAATAAGCAGATCCCTGGCTCCGACAGCACAGGCTCCCGCGGTCGGGTGAAGTTGTGCCGGCCCAAAGTCCGGCTCCTGCTCCGGGCCTTCGGAGATCGATTCACGGAGCCCTTCGAATTGTCCACGCCGTATGTTCGCCAGGTTCCTCCTCTCACATTTCACGGCAGCTTCGCCATAGAGGAATGTGGGAACAGAGTGAGAATCTGAAACGACTTTTCCGAAACGGCGAGCAAGTTGTACGCAATCTTGCATACCCACTCCTCGAAGCGGCACGAACGGCACGACATCGACGGCCCCGATTCTAGGGTGGACCCCCTGGTGACGATTCAGGTCGATGTGGCGAATCGCTTCCTCGAAAACGGAGAGCGCACCCTGCAGCACTGCCTCGGGCACACCCAGAAATGTCAACACCGAGCGATGGTGGTCTGCATCTGAGGAACAGTCCAGCAGGTAAACCTCGCTGGATGAACTGAGTACGCCTGCTATGGCTTGAATTCGATCCTTGTCTCGGCCTTCGCTGAAATTCAGTACGCATTCGACAAGCTGTTCCATCTCACCGTAAGAATAACAACATAGGAGCCTATTGAGGATGGTCGGGTACCAGATAGCGGTTACGAGAT
>JAUVSF010000050.1 GCA_030597245.1 Acidobacteriota bacterium | reverse complement strand
CATAAGTGCCGATGTTTTGAGAGTCTGCACCGCATCCAAAGTCCCGCCTTGCGGGACGACATGCGCAGAGCCGGAGACCTGGAAATGGTTCTCCGTTCAGGGAGGAAGACCTCCCCGGGAAAGGACCTGGCCAGTCCACCTTGAATCTGGGCCTGAGGCGACAATCTCAGGCGTGGAAGAGGTTTACGAGGTGAAGTGTAGGACACTGAATCCGATGAGCCCCGAAAATAATGGTTGAGAGAGGCCGAGGGTGTGGCTTTGCCCGCAGGCAACAGGACCGATCGCGACCATGGCGAGTGGTCGGTCCCGCTCCGGGGTCGTAGACGGCGTCGAGTAAACCGCAAGGACGGAGGATTGCAGACCAGGCGGAATCGTAGCCTCTTGTTGGGGATCCGAACCCCGGCGAGTATGCCGAGCGACCGATAAAAAGGGAAGCGAGGCAGAGGGGAGCGGTTTTGCGATGGGGACCGGAATAGCGAAGAAGCTGGGTAATGCCGGTGGAGTGAAGGTCCCCACGGAGTTTGATCGTGGAAAGGAGAAACATTCACCTTACGCAGAGAGGGAAAAGGATGGCAACGAACCTGAAGCGAATCGGGGAGCGCGCCCGGCAGGATCGGAAGTGTCGATTCACGTCGATTTTTCATCACGTGTACGATCTCGATCACCTGCGAGCGTGCTACGAAAGCATGGAGAAGGGCAAGAAGCCCGGGATTGATGGTGAGACCAAGGAGAGCTACGGAGCAGATCTGGAAGCGAACTTGGAGCAGCTGTCCGAGCGGTTGGCCCGGATGGGCTGGAGGCCCAAACCGGTACGCCGCGTGTACATCCCAAAACCGGGCAGCCGGAAGCGGCGTCCTCTGGGACTTCCCTGTTTCGAGGACAAGCTGGTGCAATTGGCCTTTGTGCGGGTGCTCGAGCCGATCTATGAAGCAGACTTTTTAGACTGCAGCTATGGATATCGGCCGGGCCGCAGCCAGCATCAGGCGGTCGATCGAGTGGGAAGGACGATTCAGAGAGGCAAGGTCAGCTATGTAGCCGAAGCCGATATCCGAGGCTTTTTCGAGCATGTCGATCACGACTGGTTGAGGAAGTTTCTGGAACTACGGATCGGCGATGAGCGGGTCCTGCGACTGATTTGGAGGATGCTGAAGGCGGGCGTGATGGAGGATGGGCTGGAGACTGCCAGTGAGGAAGGGACTCCGCAAGGCGGGGTGCTTTCAGCGCTGCTGTCGAATGTCTATCTGCACTATGCGCTGGACCTGTGGGTTGAGCGTCGCCTGCGCAAACGGTTCCGGGGGGAGATGTACCATTTCCGCTACGCGGATGACTTCGTCGTGTGTTTTCAGTACCGGGGAGAGGCGGCCGCGTATTTGCGGCAGCTAACGCCTCGGCTGGCGAAGTTCGGGCTGGAGGTGGAGCCGAACAAAACGACGCTGCCGGCGTTTGGACGCTTTGCCGAGCAGGATGCACGGCAACAGGGAGGGAAACCGGGAACGTTTGATTTTCTGGGGTTCACTTTCTATTGCGGACAGACGCGTCACGGCAGCTTCAAGGTGAAGCGCCGCACCAGCCGCCGGAAGTTTCGCGTGAAGCTGGCCGAGTATCGGCAGTGGTTACGCCGTCAGCGGACCCACCTGAAAACGGGTGAGATGCTGCGGCAGACCAAACGCCGATATGAGGGACACTTGCAGTACTACGCCATCACGGACAACGGGGAACAGTGCCAAGCCTTCGGCACCCAGCTGACGTGGCTGATGTTTCGCTGGCTGAATCGACGCAGCCAGCGGCGCAGTCATACGTGGGAGCGGTTCTATGCCGCCCTCGACTGGGTGGATTGGCCCCGGGTCCGAATCCGACACAACCTGTGTCCCTTTCGAGTCGATCCCGTCTGAACTCTGAAGAGCCGGATTTGGTAACGCCGATTGTCCGGTTCTGAGAGGGCTGGGGATGCAACTGGTCGACAGCCTCGCTGCCGGTCGGGAGCTCCCCTTCTACTCGAGCAGTAGTGTCCTCGCCGCAGTGGTGTAAGTGCGGGGTTGTCGGCCCCCACGGCATCCGAGTCCGGCAGGACGGCATGAAGGCCGATGGAGCGGAACACACTCAGGCCCAAGCTGGAACGGTTCATCTCCATTGTCCAACCCCAGCAAAGGCCGCCGAAGGCGCGTATGGATCTGCCGCCGCATTAGCCACTGTGAGAGAAGTGCGGGTTAAGGTACGACGAGTTCCAGACTGGTGCGTCACGCTGCGGACTGGACGCTTCTAGCTCGTGTTTCTCACCGGGTTGGGTTGTGAGGCATGTGAAGAGCCCTGGTCTTGTTCGTCGTTCGACCTTCGTCGTTCGAAAATCCCCTGAGCCTGCTGCTTAGACAGCTACAGGCTCAGGGGAGAAGTCCCTTTCGGAAGAGCGATCTTGTGGAGAAGAAGCAGGTGGGTTTTAGAAGGTATTTTCCAACACAAGTGCAGAGGTCGTTCTGTAACGTGTTGAAATGCTCGATTAGGTGGGTAGGCTCAGAAAGGGCCTTCTTCTCAGGTTTAGTACGAGATGGTTTTTTGAGTTGCTCGGGGTTGGCGAATTGATTCCAATCTTCAAACAGCCCGGTGGCCGGGAAAATGAGTGGTCGCGTCCGGTTTAGCTCAGAGACACCTGTCTGACGAGAGTCGTGTCTGACGGAATCCGGACGGAGTGAATCTTGATTGTCACGAAGCTCATGTGGACTTGTGATGGTCTGGATTCCAGTGTCGGTGAGTCTTGTCATATTTGCTTTGCAGGGAGGGGTGCTAGGATTCGTAACCGTGGACTCTGAGAATTGGAGCCCGAATGGGAAGAACGCCTGGTTTCCTACTTCCATTTCTGCGAATTCTCCTTTCCTCTGGTCTCCATTCGGGCTCTACCATGGCTCGCGGTTCTTAGTAGCAAGAGAGGTGCCAGTACCGCCGACTTTGATAAGATTAAGAAAATCAACGTGTTGTGAACCTCGCGGGGTTAACTCGAATATGGAAGTCAGAATCATTCCGCACCAAAAAGTCACCGTGCGCATACGACTTTCCTGTTTTTTGCGTGAGATGGGCTCCCAAAAGAAGGGGAAGTTCGACTTTTTGGCCTTGTGATGCATCATCAGAATCAGTTCGGGAACAGAACGAATATGAGTGATGAGCACCTGCTGGAACTAGCACTTGGTGGCGATGGTTCCTGTTTCGGTGAACTGGTACGGCGTTGGGAACAGAAGATCTACGGTTTCATCCGGCGATATGTCGGTAACAGTGAAGAGGCCAGAGATCTCACGCAAGATACGTTTACGAAAGCCTATCAGAATCTCGATCGATTGTCGGCCCCGTCGAGATTCTCATCCTGGCTGTATAAGATTGCCCTTAACGAATGCCGGATGATGTTCAGGCGACAAAAAGGGGCTTTCAATGTGCCTCTGGATGAAGGGGGTAGAGAACTTGCTCGGGTCGATCGAAATGAGGCGGTGCAGGAAAAGGGTTTGCAGATCAAAGAATCGGTGGTTCTGCTGCGGCGAGCGTTTACGAAACTGCCGAAGGAGCAGCGAGAAGTGATTCTCATGAAGGAATTCCAGGACCTGAAATTCAATGAAATCTCCGAGATTCTGAACGTGCCCCTTTCCACAGCCAAGTCGAGGATGTATCTGGGTCTTAAGATGCTAAAGAGAATAATGGAGGAAGAGTTATGACCTGTGATCAGTGTGGTGAACTGATGATGGATGTTCTTTACGGAGAAGAGCTTCACCCGCGTCAAGCTTTCGATTTCTTCACTCATTTAAAGGATTGCCCGAGGTGCGAGCAGGATTACGCTGAACTGATAGAAACCAGGGAGTTGTTGTCCGATTGGAGCGTCGAAGAAGCTGAGGGGCGGTTGGTTAACTTCGACCCGCCAAGTGCCGTGACCGGGTATTGGAAGTCGATCGAGTGGGGGACGCTTTTGCAGAGAGTTGCTGCGGGTTTCCTGATTCTGGTGGGCGCGGTGGCGGTCTTACAGTCGGGCGGCCTTATTCCAAGGTCGGAGGCGGGGCTTTCCGAAACTGAGTTGACTGAGATGATTCATGATGTGGTACTGGCCCGCCAGGTGGAAGACTGGAAGGTAATTGGGGCTGCTCTGCTTGAACTGAAGGAGGAGATGGAGGCTCAGGACCGTTTTCATATGAAGTTTGTGTACGAAGACCTTTATTCACTGGAGAGGCGGTACATAGAAGTTATGGAAGAGAACAACCGTCACATAAATACGATGCTAAGCCGGTAGGAGAACAGTCATGAAGTATCCACCCATCCTGTTGGTGGTTCTTTTCGCAGTGGGGGCCGCGACGTATGGCCAGAGCGCTCCTGACGAAGGAAGCATGGCCTCAATCAAGAAAGAATCCAGGATCTTTGAAAGGATCATTGGAGAAGTTCTGAGGCAGAACTTTGACAATCCGTTTGCGTTGGCGGCCGAGCCTCAGGCTGCGTACCTCCCCGATTACGGGATCGTCGTGTCATTTCACCTCAAGATCAACCGGGGGACGATCAGAGCTTTCTACGGCCCCATCATCAACCCGGTTACAAGTTCACCCCAGACCACGAGTGAACAGTTGGAGACAGTGAGAGAGACGACGATACAGGCCTTGGCGGATTACGGAAACACGATTAAGGACCTGCCTCCTGGGCAACAGATCTCTATCTGTGCTCACGTTGAAGACCGAAATGAGCTCGACACAACAAAAAGCCGGACCGATATAATCATCAGTGTCGTGAAGGAAGATGTGGATCTTTATACTACGAGGAAGATCGATTACGACGAGTTTAAGCGGCGAGTCCGACTTGTCGAGTACTGAGTGGCAACATGGTTGAACTATCTGCATTAAGAGTGAGAAAGAGGTTTTGCGACGAACTGGTGGCTAAAGGCGCCATAACGGAGGAAGAGCTCAACACTGTTACCAACCTGTTGAGCCAGACCAAAGAGAAAATAGGTAAGTTGCTGGTTGACCTGGGTGCACTTTCGGAGACTGACCTGGTTAAACATCTGAGTGACTATCTCGGAGTCCGGTATGTAACCAGTGAGGACTTCCCGTCAGTTCCAGTTCTGGAAAACAGTTTTTCGGTAAGGTTCATGCGCGAATGCAAGTTCGTGCCGATTGGTCTGGATGACGACAACCGGCTGGTGCTGGCAATGGCCGATCCCCTGGATCAGTCCACACTCGACGCGGTCCGTCTTTACAGCCGTTTCCAGGATTTTGAAGTGGTTCTGGCCCCCGAAAGTGAGATCCTGGATTTAATAGAGAAATTCTACGGGAACCAGGCTTCAAGTCTCGGGCGTATTGTCGAAGGGATCGGAGAGGACGGGCTGGAGGGTTTTGGGGAAGAGGCTGAAGACATCGAGCACCTGAAAGATCTGGCTTCCGAGGCTCCTGTTATTCGCTTGGTCAACCTGGTTATTTCAAGAGCGATCGAATCACGGGCCTCTGATATTCACATTGAACCGTTCGAGCGTGAATTGAAGGTGCGATACAGGATTGATGGTGTTCTGTACGACACTGAGTCCCCTCCCAAGCGCCTGAAATCGGCTGTCATTTCAAGAATCAAGATCATGGCAAAACTGAACATCGCTGAGCGACGGGTCCCTCAGGATGGCCGTATCAAGATGAGGGTCCTGGGCCGGGACATCGACCTTCGAGTCTCAACGCTCCCTACGATGTACGGTGAGAGCGTAGTCATGCGGATTCTTGACAAGAGCAACACTCAGATTTACGAGTTGGAAAGCCTGGGTTTTAGTGAATTGATGCTGGCCCAGATGGGGGACTTAATCAAGAAACCCCACGGAATCATTCTTGTTACGGGTCCTACTGGTAGCGGAAAAACAACGACTCTCTACGCGGCTCTCACCAAAATCAACTTGCCGGACAAGAAGATCATTACCATCGAAGATCCGGTCGAATACCAGATCAACGGGATAAACCAGATCCACGTAAACCCTCAGATCGGCCTGACCTTTTCTCTAGGACTGAGGTCTATCGTTCGACAGGATCCCGACGTAATCATGGTCGGTGAGATGCGTGATTTGGAAACGGCTGAAATCGGCATTCGTGCCGCCCTGACTGGACATCTTGTGTTCAGTACTCTGCACACAAACGATGCCCCGGGTGCCATCGCTCGGCTGATAGACATGGGTGCTGAAGACTATTTGATTTCCTCGTCGGTCCTGGGCGTGCTGGCACAACGTCTGGTGCGTGTGATCTGTCCTCACTGCAAGGAGCGGGTGGATATGGATCGAACCTATCTTCGTGAAATTGGTTTCCCTGAAGAATGGTCCAACCAGGTTTTTGAAGGGCGTGGCTGCAAAGAGTGCTCGAATACGGGCTACCTGGGTCGATTAGGCGTTTATGAGTTGATGTTGATGGATGAAGACATCCGGCGTTTAACGATTACGAATGCCGATGCGAGCCAGTTGAGAAAGAAGGCAATTGAAAATGGGATGGTGACCCTGCGCCAGGATGGGTTCATTAAAATAAATGCTGGGTTGTCCAGCGTTTCCGAAATTATTCGGGTGACACAGGAAAGTTGACCGGATGAGAAGCGTCGAAGATTTGAACAACGGAGTAAACAATGCCCTACTTCCAATATAAAGCAGTGGCTCCGGATGGAAGGATCGTCGAGGGGACCATGGAAGCTCCTGATGAGCGAGTGGCACTCGCCCGGCTGGAGGAGCAGGGACAACTCCCGATCAAGGTTTTCACTGGCGAAGAAGGCGGGCTGTTTGGGAAGGAGTTCACACTCCCCTGGCAACGAAAGCGTGTACCCAGTAGCGAGTTGCTAATCTTCACTCAGGAACTAGCCACTCTCCTCCAGGCCGGGTTGCCGCTGGACAGGAGCTTGACGATCCTGGGAGATTTGACCGAGAACGCCTATCTGAAGGAGATTGGGAAAGAGTTACTCAGAGAAATCAAAGGCGGTAAATCTCTCTCAGAAAGTCTGGCCCTTTATCCCCACGTTTTCCCGAAGCTTTACGTGAACATGATCAAGGCTGGGGAGTTCAGCGGGTCGCTGGACTCCATCCTCAACCGAGTTGCTGAGTACTTGGAGAGTGCTGAAGAACTGAAAAGCTATCTGGTATCTTCGCTGATTTATCCGGCCATTCTTGCGGCAGTAGGAAGTGGTTCAGTCGTAATCATGATCACCTTCGTCATTCCCAAATTTGCTTCGATCTTTGAAAATGCTGGAGCCCCAATCCCACTTCCTATGAGAATTATGTTGGGTTTGAGCGCGGTTCTGACCGGTTACTGGTGGTTGATCTTAGGAGGGTTGGCGGCCGGGATATATATGTTCAACCGGATGCTTAAATCGGACGAGGGAAGGATGAGATGGGATCGGCGGATGCTTCAGCTCCCTCTGATGGGAAACCTGTTGTGCAAAATTGAGGTGAGCCGTTTCAGCAGGACCCTCGGCACCCTTCTGCAGAGTTCAGTACCGATGATACAGTCGATCAACATCGTGAGAGAAGTGATCAGCAATCGGGTGATCTCTTCCTCAATGGACCCGATTATTTCGGGAGTCAAAAAAGGCGATGGTCTCGCCAAGCCGGTTAAGGAATCAGGTGCCTTTCCCCCGTTTGCGGTACATCTTCTGGAAGTCGGTGAGGAGACGGGCCGTCTGGACGACATGCTGCTGCAGATTGCGAATACGTATGAACGGGAGTTGCGCACGGCCATAAAAAGGCTGATTGCGCTCTTTGAACCGCTGATGATTCTGGTCATGGGTTTGATAATAGGTGCTATGGTCGTATCCATGCTCTACTCGATCTTCAGCATCAATGATGTTCCTTTATAGGAGAGCTTTGGACGTTTTCGGTGGCGTTTTTGCTGCTGTTGTGAAAAAGGGGTGACGGACTATGGATAGGAATGCGAAGACAAGCAGGCGGAATCGAGGATTTTCTTTGATTGAGTTGATTGTTGTCCTGGTGATTCTGGGATTGCTGGCCACGGTGGTCGGGCCAAGAGTCATGGACAGGCTGGGACGAGGTAAGGCCGAGATTGCCAAGCTGCAGGTCGATCAATTGGAAGGGGCGCTCGGATTGTTGCGCTTTGACGTGGGTCGCTATCCCACAACAGCTGAGGGCATGGCGGCTCTGATCGATAACCCGGGGATTGATAACTGGTCAGGCCCTTATCTCGATAAACGGAAGCTGCCGAACGATCCCTGGGGAAGAGAATACCAGTATAGGTCCCCGGGCCAGTATGGTGATTTTGACTTGTACAGCCTGGGCGCCGATGGGATGGAAGGTGGTGAAGAAGACAGTGCCGATATCACCTCGTGGTAGAAGAGGTTTCACCCTCTTTGAACTGCTGGTGGTGCTCATTCTCTTGGGTGCAGCGGCAGCTGTTGTCCTGCCCTCCTTCAGTGGGGCGTTTGGCGGCATCCAATTGGAAACTGCTGCACGAGATCTGGTAACCCGGATGAAGCAGGCTCGAGGTGCAGCCGTTTCAAAACAGAGAGTACGCAGGATCTTCCTTCTGTCTCCGGAAGACCCCAATGAACCGTTTGCCTATGTCCTGACCGACGAGTATGAGCAGCCTATCGGGCGGTATTTGCTGCCACAGGGAATATCTTATTTGGAGGAAATGTCCGAACCTGTCGGCTTCAGCTTCTATCCGAACGGGAGAAGTTCTGGTGGCCGACTGGGTTTAAAGAACGCGGCAGGGCGGAAGGTTTTTATTGAGGTGAACCCCATTACCGGGTTCGGTAAAGTTCGGCGATCTTTAGATGAATCATAGACGTAAGAATCAAGGGTTTACACTTCTGGAGGTGGTGGTGGCTGTAGCCATTCTTGGGATAGCAGTCGGTGTGGCCATGCAGATCTTCAGTGGAGGCTTCAAGAATATCCACCGAATCAAGATGGCTCATGCTGCTATGAACCATGCCGAAAATGTCATGAACGAAATCCTCACGGATCAGTCGATCGTAGGTCCGATGCAGCTGGCCGGAACTCTGGATGAGAACTTCACGTACACGGCAGAAGTGGTCTACTGGGAGCCGAACCCGGAGGAACTGAGCCTTGAAATCACCGAAAACAAGTTGGATATGCTCGGGGTACAGGTCGAGATCCACTTCTCGGGAGATCGTTCCGGGAAGACTTACAGGGTCGTGTGCTTGAAAACGGTCCCTCGTGAGCCACTGCCGGGAGGCGCACTAGGAGTGCCGGATCCGATTCAACAGCTTTTCGGCAGGCGATAGGAAGATGAAGAACAGTCTGAGAACTGAAGGATTTACACTTCTGGAGGTGATCATATCCCTCACCATCCTCGCCTTGATGGCAGGCATGGTTTTCTCGTCGCTCCGTCTTGCTCTTAACAGTTATGAGAAGAGTCAAGGCCGACTCGTGGAGGAGGCCGAACGTAGAGTACTATTTGACCATATCAAAAGACAGATCGGGTCGCTGTTTCCCTTACAGCCAACCGTTTCCCGGATCGGCGGTGCCGAACAAGCGCAGATGGCAGGTGACATGGGAGCCCGGCTTGCCATGTCCCAGGTGCCCCTTTTCTATGGGGACCCGGATTTTGTAACGTTTATCACGGTGGCTCCGTTGATTCTGCACGAGAATCCAGGGTTGACAGTGGTGCGATACGGTCTTGCTCAGAATAATAGCGGTGGGCACTACCTGGGATCGATGGAAGCTCGTTATACCGGGCTGGAGAGCTTTCTGGCCATGGCCGGACTGCCCGAAGGTGAACCGCTTCATCTGAAAGAAGGGATTCAGTCGCTGGAATTCCAGTACTACGGGTACGATCCCCAGGCTCAGGTTTATGACTGGTTCACAAGTTGGAGTGGTGAGGAACTCGGTTCAGTGCCGGATGCAATCCGGTTGACCTTCGACAATGAGTACATCGTGGTTCCTGTGAATGCGAAGTTCTTTGGCGGTAACCTGCGGAACCGGTTGCGGGGCCTAACCGGCCGGCGGAGGCAGTAGGCAGGCAGATAATGCAGGCGATGAGGCTATCCAAAGTCAATAACCGAAGCGAAGAAGAGAAAGGCGCAATCCTGATTGTGGTGCTCTGGGTGATTCTCGCCATAAGCGTGCTTGCCGTGTCGTTTTCCGCTTCGATCCGGACCGAAGTCGATGCAGCCCGTAATATGGTGGAACAGAAGCAGTGCTTTTATCTGGCGCGAGCCGGTATTGAATATGCAGTTTATGAAATTCTTGCCTCCCAGAGCTCTTTCGCTGGCGCTAAGCAGGCCCTGGACCAGGATCCTGCAGCGATGTCGCCTGTCCTGACAGGGCGTCTTTCACTGGTACTGGGAGGCGGGAAGGCGGAAGTTGAACTCATTGAGGAATCTGGAAAGATCAATATCAATTTTGCTCCTGATCATTTGATTTTCAACCTCCTGATCATGGTGGGTGTTCCTGAAGCGGAGGCTGATGTCATTACAGACTCGATAGGAGACTGGAAGGATCCGGACGACTTCGTCCGTGCCTATGGAGCGGAGTCAGATTACTACATGTCGCTTGATCCTCCATATTATCCTAAGAACGGGCCTTTTGCCGTCCCGGAAGAGTTGCTCATGGTTCAAGGGGTAACGCCCTTGATCTTCTACGGGAAGAAAGGGCTTTCTGACACGGGAGAGCCGGTGGAGTATTACGGGCTGCAGAAGTACTTCACAACGTTTAGCAGTGGCAGGGATAGTCGAATTAACATCAAGTCTGCTCCCATTCCGGTGCTCGCGGCAATCCCAGGCCTGGATTACGCGACGGCGATCATGATCGACGAGATTCGGTCGGAGATGCCGATTCAGAACGCGAGCGACATTGCTGAAATGATCCCGGGGATCAGTAGCGAGGCCTTGAGTCTGCTGTCGGTAGAGAAATCGAAGGTCTTTACCATCAATAGCGTTGGCCAACTGAGTCATTCGGAGGTGGTGAGTAGAATCAGATCAGTGATCCGCGTTGATGGGACTGGACAAAAAGGATATGCGGTCTTGTATTGGAATGAAGCGAATATGGAACTGTAGAGTGCGTGGAACTCGATCGCACTGAGAGTTGGTTGAAGAACGAAGATGTTTACTTTGGATTCGGCACTCGGAGTTGAAATTCAGGCGGATCGTCTCATCCTTGCTTCGATAAAGAAGGGATTGCAGGACTGCACGCTCCAGAACCATCTGGTGATCGAAGATTTTCGCGATCTCACGGGCGCGCAGCTGATCTCACAAGTGCGGCAGTTCACGAAAACTAACGGTTTCAATCGTGAGAACGTTGTCGTAGGACTTCCTCGCGACCACGTAATCATTCGGGAAATAGAGTTTCCTCTGGACGTGGAAGAGAATCTGGAACGAGTCATTCAGTACCAGGTGGAAAAGTTTGAGCCTACGGAAGAGGAAAGCTCGTATTACGATTTCCGGGTCACGGAAAGGGATGAAGAAGCCCGAACGATAGTTGTGCAGGTGGCGATGGTTAGACAGTCGTACCTCGATGACTACCTTAAACTCTTTCGAGAGTTGGACCTTTTTCCTGCATTAGTCACGTACTCGGGTCAGGGGTACCGAGGACTGGTTGGATCGGGGAAAACCGGACTGGGACGCAAAGAGGCATGTCTGGTTTTCAGGATCGAATCGGGTCAGGCCGAGATTGTCGCTCTGGGCGGGGAGGGGAACTTCCTTTCGCAGACAATAACCCTGGGTGATGACAGCGTAACTGTTGACGAGATACTGCGGAAAGCAGACCCCTTCATTTCCGGCCTTGAAGGGCAGATCGGATCGTTCTCCAAGGTCTATCTTACCGGGCAACTCGCTAAGAGCCTCTACGACGAATTCGCCACTCTTCTGGGAACTGATGTTGAACTCCTGGTTTCAAAAGTCCAGCTGAAGCGCAAGGCGATCCCGGGACGGGAACTGGACGAATTGCTTCCTGCTACAGGACTGGCGATTTCGCGTTTCGGGAGGGCAGGCCGAATGGGACTCAACCTGATTCCTGTTGGGGAAAGGGTTGTCACTTCAAGAGCGAGCTTTGTCCCCTCCCTGGTTCTTGGCTGTGTGTTGATCATCCTTCTGGCCGCCGTCGGAACCCGTGAGTATTTTCAAACCGTGAAACTGGGGGATCAGATTGATAGGCAAGTCCAGGGACTTCAAAACCAGGTAAACGAGGCATTCCGCCTGCGAGACCTGGTGGCTGCCCAGCGAGAGGAACTGGAGGAACTCCGATCGTTGATGGAGGGCAGGCAACGTTCCCTTTTGATTCTGCGAGACTTGACCGAGAGGATTCCGGACGATTCCTATCTGCAGAATATTCAACTTCAAGGGCAGCAGTTGACCATGCAGGGCTATTCGGAGGAGGCTTCGAGGCTACCTCCGATCCTTCTTGAGTCGGATTTTCTTGAGAGTGTTAAAACGAACTGGATTACGACTGACCCGCGGAATCCTGGCAAGGAGCGGTTCAGTTTTGCCGCCACTTTGAAACAATGAAGAAGCTTTCTAAAAGAGATACAAAAATTCTTTGGATAGGTGGCATCTTTGCCGCTGTCACTCTCTTCGCCTTTTACGTCGCCCTTCCAGTGTATGAATCAATGGGAGAGGTCGAAGGTACCCTCGACCAGAAGGAGGCCATCCTGGATCGTTCGGTTAAGGCAATAGAGAATCAGGGGACCTATCTCCGGCAGGCCGGCGAACTCGAAAGGGAATTGGACCGTCTGAGAGCTCAGTTGTTGGATGCCGAGGAAACGGCCATCGCGCAGAACCAACTCGAAACCATTATCAGAGCCCTGGCAGACCAGACCGGTATCACAATCGCAAGGAGCACACCTCTCCAGGAGAAGAAAGTTGGCGAACGATACTCGAAAGTGTCGGTGCAGATCAACGTGCAGGGTGGGATGGAGGAGTTGACGAGTTTTCTCCAGTCCATTTCGACGCATTCAAAGTTTTTGGTGGTAAAGGATTTTCAGATCAATGTGTTTAGAGTCCGGGACCGAGTGAGGTTGCAACCTCGGATGAGTATTTCGGCGTTCTTTCGTCTTTCGGAGAGCTGAACGCATCTCACAGGCATCCGGTAGCAGAGTTAAAAATGGGACGTAGACTCTTATTTCTGAACCTTCTCCTTGTAGCGGGGATTGGTATCTGTGCTCAGCAAGTGCTTTCTGCCTGGCGGAGCTTTCAGTCAGAGGAAAATGTGAATCTGATGATTGAGAACGCGAGCCGGGCGGCAGGCGCCGAGCCTGTAGAGACTAGCGATGTGGTAGGGGATGAAGTGCTGTCCCACGATTTTTTTGTGATTGCCGAACGTGATCTGTTCAGTCCTGAAAGGCATCCTGCGTCTGAAGCGGATGCGGACGCATCCGTGCTGGAAGTCCCTGAATTTCCCAAACGGCCCCAGATGCACGGTGCTACGACTATCGGAGGCGAACAGAAAGCCTTCCTCACTCTGTTCGATTCTCCGAAATCGACTGGAAGCCCCAGGATAGTGGGCCTGGGCGAGACCGTCCAGGAGTATACGGTGGCAGAGATCACGGGCACTACGGTTACGCTTCGTTGGAACGACCATGTGGAGGTCATCGACATGATGGACTCTGAGCCGGCGCAGAAGACCGCTCGAGCCGCTACCAAGGTGGCTGCGGTCAACATCATCAGAATCGGCTCTCACCATGCTGCAGTCGAAACGACGACACCGGAGGAAGTTGGAGCAGCAGAGGGTGGCGGTGGTGGGGGACTGGACATCGGTATCGTAGGCAGTCAGTTGGGCCGACAGGGAGCAATGGGACGAGGACAGCGGATGACAGGTGGAAGAACGGGAATCGGCGGGGCGGGACAGAGAGGACGGACCCCGAATCTGGGAGTTCCTCAGCCTAGAGGGAGGACTCAGCGGCCGTTCAATTAGCCAGTTTGGAAAGCTATTAGTGATGAAACTTGTGATGACAGTCTTTCGAGTGGTTTTCGTAGGTCTCGTGTTGGGCGTTGTGTTGACCTCCTATAGCTTGGCTACCGTGTTCTACCAGGAGGCTGCCACTACTAAGGAGGGTGGTACGATAGCCGAATCAGAGGGGGGGGCTGGAGGTGCCGCTCTGGTTGGTGCTCCAGGATCAGGTTCCAGTACGGCACGAACTCAGAGCGCAACTCCCCAGAGTTCAACACCGGAAGCGGTGACCGTGAATCAGACTCAAGGTGACGGGCGCCAACAGGGGCAGCCACAACAAGAGGGCGGTCGCCCCAGCGCTGCAACTGCTGGACAGCCGGGAGCTGCTGCTGTAACACCTCGGGACAGGGCCCCTGCAAGTGGCGGGGCGGGTATGAAGTTCCAATTTAAAGACGCCCCGATTGATAGCGTTATTGCCACTGTGATGAGTGAACTGGGGTACTCCTACATCATCGATCCCCAGGTGCAGGGTACGGTAAGCATCTTCACGATGAGGGAGGTTCCCCATAACCGGCTGTTTGCGGTATTGGAACAGCTACTCAAAATGAACGGCCACGCCATCGTGAGGCAAAAAGATGGCGTGTTTGTCATCCTTCCGATAGGGCAGAGTCCGACCATCCCCCATGCGGTGCATTTGATTTCCTCGGAACCCGCTGAGGAAGAGGAGGGAATCCCTGAGACTGGTGAGGCACCTGAAACTCAGGAGTCCGAAACGCAGCAACCCGGAGAGCGGGAGTCCGGGGAACTACAGCCTCCCGAAGAAACAACCGGTACGGAAACCGAAGCCGGCCCTGAGATGCCTGCGGAAGAAACCGGGTCCGAGATCGAAGTGATCGCCGGGGAGCAGGGAGTAATTACTTACATCATCCCGCTTCATTACATCCCCTCGGAGCAGATGCTACAAATGCTGCAGCCTTTCCTGTCCCCCGGGGCCACTGTTGTCGATTTTCAGCCCGGCAATATGGTGCTTATTACCGATAACCGCAGGAACGTGGAACAAGCGCTTCATCTGGTCGATCTGTTGGATACCCGCTACTTCAAGGTCAACTCGGTCGAGCTGATCCCCATCAAGTTTAATCAGGCTGTGGACGTCGCTGAAGACCTGGCGAAGGTCTTTGCCCCCAATGATACTTCGGCCGGTGTCCGCATTGTAGCCATCGAAAGACTGAATAGCATTCTCGTGGTTACCCGTGCTCCTGAGGTGTTTCGGGAAGTGATCGATTGGATCGCGAAACTGGATGCACCTTCGTCGACGAGTAACATCAAGACGTTCGTTTATCAAGTCGAGAACAGCACGTCCGTGCAGATCGCTCAGATACTGGCTGAGTTGTATCAGGATTCAGGTATGCCCCCCGGTAGCGACGGAACCGCTCAAGACGTTGGAGAACAGGGAGGAGCATTTGTCGGCCGTCAGACTGGAGGAGCGTACGGCAGTGGGGTATCCAGGTACGGAGGGTCATCCGGGTTTGGAGGGTCATCCGGATTCGGAGGGTCATCCAGGTACGGTAGTCAGTCGAGTGGAACGTACGGCCGTGGCACGGGTTACGGGGGCGCGTACGGACAATCAAATTATCAACCGGGAATGCAGGGAGGGTTTGACCAGCGCGGATTTGGCACCGGGAACCTGGGGATGCGTGAACTTGGTCCTTCCCTTGGAGGTGAGCTCCGCTCTCAAATTCGGTCAATTTCAGCCGGCAATACCAAGATTGTGGTGAACGAGTTCAATAACTCCCTGATCATCCAGGGCACCGAATCCGATATCCAGTTCATTTTGGAGACGGTCAAACAGCTTGATACATTGCCGCGTCAGGTGTTCATCGAAGCACTGATCGTCGCAGTCGAGCTTCGCGATGATCTAGAGTATGGAGTCAATGCATTCCTTCAGGCAAGAGGTGGTGGACTTCCCGTTCCGGGTGATGGTGACAACGGGGGGTCTATCGTGGATTCACCGGCGCCGGCTACAACGGCGGCCATCGTTGGCGGGCAGTTGGCTTCGCTGACGCGAATCGCGATCGGGGATTCACGACAACTGCAATTGTTAGTCACCGCTCTTAGTGAGAAAACTCGGGTGGAGGTGATCGAAGCTCCCCGGATACTGGCCCTTGACGGCACAGCCGCCTCGATAAACGTCGGAGCCGAAGTTCCCGTGACGTCGGCCTCTTTTGGAAATCCGCTTCAGTCGGGAACTACGAACTTTGTGAACTCTATACAATTCCGCCCTACCGGTGTGACGCTCCTGATCATTCCCCGAATCAGTGCGAGCGGGATCATCGCCATGGATATCGTGTTGGAGGTCAGTAGCGCAACGGGCCCTTCGCTGACGCCTACGATTAACCGAAGTTATCTTCAGACTTCGCTCATTATGCGAGACGGACAGACAGTAGCGATGGGTGGAATGATCAGTGATCACTATAACGACTCGCGCAGCCGAGTGCCAGTGTTGGGGGACATCCCTATCATAGGAGCGCTCTTCGGTACGACGGAAAAAAACGACCGTCGATCCGAATTGATTGTCTTCATCACTCCGAGAGTTATCCGCACCCTGCCGACGGCAGCAGAATTGACACTCGAGTTCAAACGAGCTTTGAAGAATGCTTATGGCGTGGTCAATGAGTTTCAGAATGAACAGGATCTGTTGATCGAAGATCGGCGAGCTCAGGAGGATGAGGCTGCAACCGCGAGGGAGAAGGCTGCGGCTGCTGAGGCGGAGGCTGCTGCTGCGGCTGAGCAGGAGGAGAATCCAGAGATCCCAGAGGAACAGTAGGGAGTAAGTAGTAAGAAGTAACTGCTTCCCCATCCCTTTGTCGTAAGCCTTGTCGTAAACCTTGTCGATTCAACCACTGGGGATT
>JAUVSF010000055.1 GCA_030597245.1 Acidobacteriota bacterium | reverse complement strand
CTGCAGTTGGCGAGACAATATGGACAGGAAGCAGGCCACGCATTAGAAGGTCTTCTCGAGGAGGAAGACCTCTAGTTTCCCTGCTGATCCTCCTGAGAACCAGCCTGTCCCTTTCCCGCTGTCCCCTTTCACGGACACTGAGAACCAGCCTGTCCCTTTCCCTCCCCTTTCCTTTCCCTCTCCCTTATCCCTCGGTTCTTTCGGCACCCGTCCCCTCCGTCACCTCTCGCCAATCAGCAAAAGCCGGTCGTGGAGACTCAAAATGCAAGTGCTGGTTGTAAAGCATTGGAAATAAGGTGTTATGAAGCGATTCATACGGCTAACGTCGCACCGGTTTATCCAGTGAATCATAGCTATATGCCCGCTCAATGCGCTCTTGCAACTCATTCGTAATGACGCCACCGTTATTAGCGTTCGTCATAATAGCGAATCCGTAGCCCTTCACTTTATGTGCTACCAGTACACAGCTAAAGCCCCAGTTACTCCCGCCGTGCCTGAAGTACCATCCCTGACCTTTCTTGGTGACCGAAAACCCGACAGCAAAATCGCCTACACCGACTGGGCTCAACATCTCTCTGATCATCGTTCGCGAAAGCACGTTATTCGCTTCACCTCGTAAGGATTTCTGCACTTCAATCGCAAATCTCGCCAAATCCGTTGGCGTCGTCCATAATCCTGCTGCGGCAAGTTCCGGGTAGACATGCCATTTGGGACCCATCGACTGGCCCCTGCCATCGTGAGCCCGAGCGGCATTCTTGTCTCGTTCAGGGGACAGCGGCTGCTCGAATGCGCTTTGCATCATTCCCACTGGCCCCAATACAAGTTCCTGGAGAGTCTCTGGATAAGGCCTGCCGATGACATCGGTCAGGGCCAACTGCAAAACCGTCACGCCGCCCCCTGAATAATGGTATGCGGTCATAGGTGGTCTTGCGAGCAACACCGGCCCCACATTCGAAGGTTTATCGCCATTGAGGATCTGGATCGTCGTTGGGCGAGGATCGGACGGATCATAACCCGGAAAACCAAATCCATCGCCTAAGCCGGAAGTATGGCTGGCCAGCATACGCGGGGTTACAGACTGATTCTTAGTGAATTGGCTTTCGGGCAATTGCCAGGACTTTAAAAGGGTATTGATATCGTCGTCCATCGAGAACTTGCCGTCTTGTACAGCTTTTAGAACAGCCATCGCATTGACAGGCTTACTTATGGATGCGGCCTGAAACAGTGTCTCCCTATTGACTTTTGCACCTGTCTCCACATCTGCAATGCCATACCCTTTTGCCCAGTGAATCTTAAAGTCCTTGATGACTGCGATACTGACACCAGGGACCCCGAATCGATCCATCAGCTCATTAAGGGTATCTGGATCAAGTTCTTGCCTGTTGGGGTGTTGCGCGCCCTCGATAATCTTGATTAACTCATCTGTGGAATCCTGGCTGAGAGAGTAGTTTGGAATGCTCCACAGAGTGAGCAGAAACACAACGCACACTCGTAGAAATCTCATCGTAATCCTCTCCGGAACGTTAGTTCAGCGGCAGCTCTACAATTCCAACGTAGTTTCTCAGACATAAACTGCAGAAGCAGCTTAGAAGTTTACACACTTTCCCGATGGCGTTCTGGGAAAAAGGGACAGGTTGGAATGGCACTGACTTAAGGCTATTCACCACAAACTAAGAGAGATACAAGGTATCACTGTTATTTAGGGTTCAGATGGGCTCTAAACATCCTGAACACAAGACTCTTACGGATTCTGAAGCACTCGCCGTCAATCCCGCGCAGAGTGCCTCAAAATGGTGGAAAACCTGCTTAAGTCAGTGCCATTCGGGACAGGTTGATTCTCTCTTAAGCAACAGTACCGAATCGCTTCATACGATACTGTGATGCCACGCTCTGCGAGCAGGTCTTCGACACCCCGAAACCTGTGAGGAGACAAATCCTCACTCAAAGACGTAAAGGCGCACAGCAGTTTTCCACGAGTTCCCTGGTTCTAACCCCAGTCCCGCTGCTGCTATTCCAACGGATTCGGAGAAATCGAGGAAAGATAATTCAACTCCATATCTCCAACCAGTTCCTGGATCACAATCGGTCTTGCAGACTCTACAATGGCATAACCCATAGTTTCATCGGCTAAATCGGGAAAGAGTTCTCGAAACAGGCGCGAAACAGCCTCCCCTGCATCCAGGTCCAATTCAGCACTCCCCGACAGTACTCCATCGGAGGAATACAGTTTTATGCTGACTTCTGTTGATTCCGAAAGGGGATTGAAAAAAGCGAGTCCTGTGAAAAACTCCGCGGACTTAATCAGGTAGGGCAATAAAGTTTTCTTCGAACTGGAGCGAATCGCAGCAGAAGCAGTTCCAAAACTGGCCCCAATCCGGTTCGTCCAGAGAGTGTCAACATAGATCGTATCACCCGATGAAATCAATTTGAGTGAACCTTCGAGCTGGGTTCCGACTGCGGCATTCAAAAGTTCATTCAGCGATTCCTCCAGTACTTCACCCGGACCCAGTCGGAATGACTTTCGAATCGGATCTCTGGAGGAGTCAGTGGGACTGAATTTCAACTGGATAGTGTGAGTTTTGGACTCCGGGTTCAGCATTCTGAGGCGCGTTGTGAAAACTGGGCTCTCCAGTACAAGCGGCAGTGAACCTGCATTACCGGGTCCTTCGTGAATAAGTGGAACCCCAAGGAGTGTTCGATTATCGATCGTTATTTTCAAGGTGGCGACGACTTTCCGTCCGTCCTCCACCATGATCCGCAAATACCCTTCTTTGACCTCGATACCGAACCAGTCCTCGATCGAAGCTTCAATCGAATGGCTACCGGGAATGGATATTGACTTCTGCAGGGATTGTCCATTCTCGTCTGTTCGGTATAGAGTTGCCGTCACATTGACCGGTTCAGAATTGGGATTTCCGATACTGATAAATGTCGAAGCCTGTTCACCGTTGAAGGATTGACTTCCTGAATGCACGCGGGAGAAGATAAACTCAGACAGGGGTTCAATAAGACTGGAAGACCCGTCCAGTTGAGTACTGTGCCCATGTTGAAAACACCCGGCGACTCTTGGAGTATCAGATGAGATGATCAGCCACGATGATTCGTCCAGCAGGCTTTCTTCAAATACTTCTGCAGCAAGCCGAAGCAGTTGTTCACCTGGTGAAAGAAGGATCGGGGAAGTAAACACTTCAGCACTTCGAGATTCAGAGCTTCCCAGAGTCTGAACCTGCAGGCCGGCGGCCTGGTCGGAGTAATTGATCAAGGACAATCCGGTATAGCCTTGCTTATTCAGGGGAATATAGAAAGTCGTCGGACCGATCACCAGATCTCCGGAACCGGAGTAAGTAACCGAACCGGCTGCGGTCACTATTCGTATTGTGGCCTCACCGGAAGGCAGGCGGGGAACCAGGACGACCAGAGTTCCGTCATTGAGAACTCGAACTCCAGTCACCTCGATGCCATTGAAGAAGACCGAAACAGGTCCCTGGCTGAATCCACTGCCGGTTAACACGATTTCGTGTCCGGGAATAGCCGTTTCGGTTGAGACAGACTGCAGAGTCGGAGGTGGACCCAGTACCTTCACACCGGACTGCTGGTCATAGGCGACGACATCAGGGTCATAGTACTCGTATGCCTTGGATATCGTCGACTTTCCACTGACCGGCATCGTGGCACGGATTTGAAGCTCAAGGACATATTCCTCGCCGCTGATCAGTTCGTCCATATAGAGAATGATCTTTCTTCCGGCAACTTCGACTCGCGAGACGGTCTCAGATTCCTGTAACTTATCCAGACTGGTCTGAACGGGTTCAAAACCGGTAGGAACACCAATATCGAGGATCACCATCCCCGTCTTTTCTTTCCATCCAGAGTAGCGAACCACCGCTCGAACATCGACGATGTCATCAATCTCAACGTGATCGGTGGAGTACTCCACTTCGAAAATCAGGTTCTTTGACGGAGGCAGGAATTCTCCCGGAAGGTTGAAACGCTCAACCCACTGGTAGGCTACGGTCCCAACCCCGACAGAACGGAGTTCGAAAGCAGTTCGGTCCTTCGGTACTTCGAACTGCTGCAGAACATCATAATTGGTCTGGTCCAGATGGACTGCATACAGTAGTTCAGATCCGCTCCAAAGGCCAAGATCCACAGCCAGGTCGCGATTGGCGTTTCTAGCTGCCTGGAAGAGAGCGTGTAGAGCAACCACCGTATCTTGAGTCGAACTGCCATATCCGCCCAATGAGTTGCGCTGGGTTGACAACCAGTCGATTGCCGATTGTGATTCAGGGCGGCCGGTCTCACCTGAGGACAGGAGTGCAGACGCTGCATATCCGGTGGTCTCTACCGGGTAGGGTTCCCAATGAATTCCTGTGCCCTCAGAAATGGCCAGTTCCATGAGCCGGTCCAGCAGAGCTTCCGCCAGATCGCTGTAACCCTTGATTTTCTGTACGGCAACTGCCGCGATAGCAAGTGAATAGGCATCTTCCCAGATATCAGTTGTCCGGGATGCCAGGTAGCCGGCAGCCTTCTGAAGTTCATCGGAGAAATCGTCGGATCCGTGATCGGCCAGTGCCTTGGCTACATAGGCCGTCATTGCATAAAGGTTCTCCAATCCACCATCTATTTCTTTGTGGGTCCGGAAATCATCGGTTTTGAAGGACCCATCCGTCTTCTGTCTCGATACCAGCATCTCAGCCGATGCGGTTAGAACCGATTCATCGATATCACGGACTTCTCGAGCATTGGAAAACGTGGACAACACAAAAGCCGTCAACCAAAGGCTGCCCTGTTCTCCACCGAATGCAGCAAATCCTCCATCATCGCTCTGAAACGTCAACTGTCTCTGGTATCCCACATTAATAAAGTTCTCGGCTTCAGCCCGAACCTCCGGAGCCAGTTCTCCAATCTCACGGAGATATTTGAGGATTTCGATATCCGGAGCCAGGAAGATCATGTTCTGCTCGCCGCAGCCGTAGGGCATTCCAAGCAGGTCGGAAACACCATTCATCGACTGGGCAACCGGGCTGGGACTGATATACAGGAAAGTTCTTGACGAGTCTTCAACCATCCTGGGTGGAGGTTGCAGATTCAGTTGATGAACCTGACCCGGTTCGATGACGTCATTCAGGATCTGTTCGGCCGGCAATCCTTCCGGGATTACCGTGATTGGCCGTTTAACCGCATCACTTGATGAACTGCCAATAGCGGTTATTGTCACTGGGAACTCTCCAACTTCCACTGGATTCACAGTGAAACTGGCAGGCATAGCAGAATTAGCGGGAACGGTGAGGGAAAGGCTTTTTGAGTCGGTAAACTCTATCCCTTCAGTATCAGCGAGACTCAGTTCGACGACCTGATCTTCATCGAGATAGTTGAACACATCGACGCGAAGTGAGAACTCTTCTCCCCGAATTACGGAATAGGGAATTACCGGTTCGACAAAGAAGTCCTGAAAAACCGTCAATTCTCCTTCACCGAACCCGATCCCAGGCTGGTTGGAGGAATCTTTTGGACAAGTACTGACAACAGCTAGTTTCCACCCCGTGATCGAGTCCGGAGCGATGAGTGTGAGCCGAGCCTTTCCTTCATCATCGGTGAGAAGCATCGGATTCCAGACCCAGGTCTCGGGGAAAAATTCTCGAACACGAGGTACGTCAGGAGCGGTTTGATCTGCTTTTCCTCCTCCTTCGGCCGGATTAACGGCCACCGGACCGTCATCGAATACACCGGAACCTTGGGGGATAT
The DNA here is from genome assembly GCA_030597245.1 of Acidobacteriota bacterium. Lineage (GTDB taxonomy): Bacteria > Acidobacteriota > UBA6911 > RPQK01 > JAPXNP01 > JAUWTT01. Next base: position 10,251 of record JAUVSF010000055.1, on the reverse strand, counting down.
TGATGCCCGGACTGGCTACAATTCCGAGTCCGGTCTCATTGAAAACATCTCTTGAGCCGGTAGTGCTAACCGGCGGCATGAAACCAGGGAAGAATGGTCCGGGTTCAGGACCGCCCCCTCCATCATGGATTTCAATTTGGGGTTCCAGGAAACGTTCCTCCAGTTCGTCAAAAACTTCGGCCAGGTGTAACCGTCCATTGCCCAGTGCCAGCACGGATTCATCGACAATCGAAACACCCAGCATTGTCTTGCGACCGGTTCCGGTGTCAATCTCGACTTCCACCGGATCTCCGGGTCTAACTTGGGCGAGGTTGAAGTCGGCATCGATCGTTAGAGTAATCGGTAGAGCAACCGGAATGGAGACACGATCCGCCGCGATTTCGCTGAAAGGGCTGATCATATAGGCCACAACATTTGCCCTTGGAACCATTTCCGTGGTGACTGTGAGGTCGAATGAGTCAGACTCGGTCGCATCGGACAGAATGGTCCGTCCCCCGGCAAAGACTTCGTAGTACACCGTTCCCGAGGTCGATGACTGGACCGAAAACCGGGCGACCTGTCCGACTGTCAGAGAGTCTTCTCCGAGTCGAACCAGCGAAATGAAGGATCCGGAGGGGGAGTAAGCTCCACCAATCCGTCTGCTGGTTGTCGCTGAATAGCCGCCATACTCTGCTTCGGCTTTAATCTCGACGTACTGAGTCCGTTCCGGTGCCGTGAAATCGAATTCTGCAAATCCCACGGATGTCTCGAGGGCGCGGTCTTCTGTCGCGATCGTGGTTTGGTCCGATGCCAAATATCGGATCTCTATACCGGCATTTAAATCAACGGGGACTCCATCTGGCTGGGTTGATTGCAGAAAAACAGTCGCCGGCATTCCAGGTTTGAAAGATTCGGTAGTCGGAATCAGCGACAGTACAGCGGGAGCCGATGATATCGTCAGTGTTTCTATGGTCTTCTGGGTATTTCCAACGGAATCGGTTACCTCTATTTCCAGCAGGACTGTCCCCTGGCCTTTCCGATCGAGTGTCCCTGCCACGTAACCGACAGCCGGCAATGAGAAATCGAGGCTTCCTTCCGTAAGATCTTCTTCAACCGTTGAATATTCTTCCCACACTCCTATCCAGCGCTTGGCAGAGATCTGCACAGTTCCTGAGACGGGTTTTCCAAAGAAATAGGTGGCCTCGATCGTTCCGGAGATCGCTTCGTCAACCAGTACCCAGCTTTTTGGAAAAGAGGTAATGAGTTCAAAACGTGGAAGTGTGTAAGGTTCGACTCGAATATCCCTTACACTGCGGGAACTTCCGCTTTCAGCTCGAATCTTCCAGGTTCCATGGTTCAATTCACTGGCGAGAGGAAGTTGGAATGCGGCAATACCGTACTCATCGACTTCGCTCTGAAATTTACCGACTCGAATACCCTTCGCATCATGTAAGGCAATTTCAACCTCGCCGGATTGAGGCTGAAGTGCGGCATTCAAGAGGACCACCCGCCCCATGATGGTTTGACCCGGTTTATATATCGGTTTGTCAGTTTCAATCAGCAGTGCCGGTGAGCGGTCCACTTGGGCGGTCAATTGGAGAGATTCTTTCAATCCTTGAACCGAAGCGATTATTTTAAACGTCCCAGCCAGGTCTGAAGGAATTGAAAACCTGGTTGTCACGCGCCCTTCGGGACCGGTTGCCCCGGAGAACAGTGTAGAAACCACAACGTTTTCTGAGTTGACCAGTTGCACGAGGACGGTTCGGTTAACGGACACCCGGGTTGTCGAATCGAATGTAGTGATTGTGAATGAAGACTCGCTGCCGGCGAAAAGACGTTTCGGAGCCGTTAAGACCGCCGCATCCATGGCTGCCAGAGAATTACCGAGCAAACCGGAAAAAAGAAGAAACAGAAAAACACTGATTCTAAAATGCCGAGTCATGACATCACCTGTCCCGATCGTCTTCTAAGTACCAATGCTTAATACGGCGCAGCTTCTCTATTTTAATACAGAAAGAAACAACTCCCCGTTTTTCTTGTTGGTATTTTTTGAATTTACAGGAAGTCGCTTTTTCGAAACCAACCTATTTCTGCAGGGGAAATGAGCTGAAATCGTCAAAGTGACGAAACAGCATTATTTGGAGTGCCTCCAGCTTGGAATCGTGTGAGAGGCTTCTCGAGAACCCCCTAATGAGCTAGGAAGCAAACTTCGTTATTGGTACAGCTGTGTCACTTTCATTTCCGGGAGATAGCTTCCGAAACTCCTGCGGCGAAAAGCCGCTCCAGCGTCGAAACGCCCGAGTGAAGCTACCGGGATCCTCGTAACCGACTTCGAAGGCAATGTCGATCATCTTTGAATCCGTATCCTCGAGCATCGAAACCGCTCTGTCGAAGCGTACCCGGTCAACCAGGTTTGAGTAGGTCACCCCCTCCTCTCCCAAGCGTCGCTGTAAAGTCCGAATAGTGAGCCCAGCCGCTTCGGCCGAAAGGCGAATGTCAGAATAGCCCTCAAATTGCTGTGCCGCGATGACACGGCACACCGATTCAACAAAAGTCCGGGGAGGAGACTCCAAAGCCGGCGTGTTCTTCCGGTCACCTCGTACCACTGAACGTCTAACTCTCTCGCCAAGAAGTGAGCGGGGAACAGAAATCGAGCTGCTTTCCTGTTCGAAGAGAATGCGGCAGCCAAACTGCTGTTCAAGGTCAATTCCAGTCGGTTTGCCACTCTGAAGGCGAATCTCGGTTGGCCTCCAGAGAGATCCCAGACACCTGGTTAGAAAATCCAGGTTAATCATCTGGGAAAATTGATCCGCTTGGGAGAGACCCTCCTTGACATGGGTGTTGAATCTCCCATGGAACCGAACGTGGTCCCCCTCCTCGGCAATCCAATGGCTCAAGCTAGTGTTGTAGCTACCGATGTATCTCTGGGCATACAGCATAGCTTTGAAAATAGTGGTCTGCTGGAGAGCCATCCTTCCGTAGGTTCCCAGGTCCGTAACGTCACTCCGCGATCCCACTACGAAGCCAAGATTCTCGATACTTTCTGCTTGAGCAGTTTTTTCCAGGTAAAACAGGACACTGTAGAAGGGAACGAAGTCCTCCGGCCCTTTTTCATCCAGCTGCCTCAAAAGACGGCACTCATCCAAGAGCTTATCGATCGGACAGCCGATTTCTCGCAAGACCCTCAGGAAGGGATAAAGCGTTCCTACGCGCACCAATGGTACGTTTCGCATTGCGTCTCTACCGCCAAGACCGATCCATCGAATCCACAACTTGGTGCCCATCACATTGATCCACTATTGGCACGAGATGGCAAGACAGGCACCATTGTCATCGAAAATAATGACGCGGGACCGGTTTTTTCGACCCGAATATAGCAGCTGTCAGGGGGGATGACTACTGCCAAACGGAAACGATAATTGAAACTCCAGCGAAGGAGGAAAATGATGAACGCAACAGTTGACACGCCCGGACGGCGGGGCAAGGCTCTGCTCGGCTTGGTCGTCATAACACTCGCCCTCGCCGGCTGCGGGTCGGCGCCCGACGAAGCGATCACCCCCGAAGAGGCCACGGCCATCGCCAGGGAGGCCTACATTTACGGCTTCCCCATGGTGATGAACTACAAGACCCTCTACAACTATGTGATCGACACCGAGAACCCCGAGTACAAAGGACCGTTCAACCAGCTCTCCTGCGTGGCGAGGCTCTTCACCCCGGAAGACAAGGCGGTGGTGACGCCCAATGCCGACACGCCGTACTGTATGTTTTGGATCGATCTCCGGGCGGAACCGATGGTGCTGACCGTGCCCGAGATGGAGCCGGAGCGGTTCTATCATTTCCAGCTCATCGACCTTTACACCCACAACTTCGCCTACGTGGGAACCCTCACGACCGGGAACGGGGCGGGCACGTATCTCATCGCCGGACCCGATTGGCACGGGGAGAAACCGGAAGGCATCACCGGTGTGATCCGGAGCGAAACGGGTTTCGTATTCAACGTCACCCGGACCCAGCTTTTCGGCGCAGATGATCTGGCAAAGGTTAAGGAGATCCAGAGCAGCTTCAGTTTGCAGACGCTCAGCGCTTTTCTTGGGGAAGATGCCCCGCCGACCCCAGCGATGCCCCGGTTCCCGGAGTGGGTCGAAGGCGCACAGTTCGACGAGCGTTTCTTCGGCTATCTCGACTTTATGATGTCCCTCCTCGAAAAACCGGGAGCCGGGGAACAACCACTCTGGGACCGCCTCGCCCTTCTCGGAATCGGGCCGGAGACTACCTTCGATTTCGCGGCGCTGCCTGCTGAAATCCAAGAGGCATTGAAGGCCGGCAGGGGCGAGGGATTTGCTGAGATCGAAGAGTTCATCAAGAAGTATTCAAGCGACCCGCTGGTGAGCGGCAAGCTGTTCGGCACACGGGAGTTTCTCACCAAGAGCGCAAAGACGAACTACGGGCTGGAGACCCCCGACATCCTTCGTTCGGTGGCGGCTCACATGGGTCTCTATGGCAACTCCGCTGCAGAGGCGATTTACCCAACCTATCTCACCGATGCCGACCAGCAGCCGCTCGACGCGTCGGCGAATAGTTACACCTTGACCTTTGAAAAGGGAAAGCTGCCACCGGTGAAGGCCTTCTGGTCGCTGACCATGTACGACGGCAAGACCCAGCTCTTCATCGAGAACCCGCTGGATCGATACCTGCTGAACTCGACTATGATTGATCAGTTTCAGGTAGCGAAGGATGGCTCGATCATCCTGCACATCCAGAAGGACTCTCCCGGTAAGGGCAAGGAGAGCAACTGGCTGCCCGCCCCCGACGGACCCTTCTACTTGATCCTGCGTCTCTACGGACCGGAGGACGCGGCGCTCGAAGGCGAGTGGAAACCGCCACCGGCCACGAAGGTTGAGTAACGCTGAATGAAAACCTTCTGGGGATCTTCCAATCATGGAAGAACTCGTGAGAATGGGAGAACGCCATCCAGAAAGGAATCACGGGCATCAACGAGATCGCCCACACCAAAATGAGAGGGACAATGATGAAAACACTGGCGAAGTTCCAAGAAACCTACTGTGTAATTGTCAGCCGCTGCGCTGCACTCATGGTGATCGCCGTCGGACTGTCCGGCGGCTCCGCGGCCCACGCCCAGGAGGTTCTACCGTTCCCTGAACCTCCGTCGGCCAGTACGGCCGGCAAGACACTCGCCGACTCGACACACCAATGGCGGACAACACCCAATCGTCTGCCGGCTGACGCCCCCAACATCGTCATTTTCATGACCGACGATGCCGGGTTCTCCAACCCGAGCACCTTCGGTGGGCCGGTGAACACCCCGACCCTTGATCGCTTGGCAGCATCCGGCATCAGCTACAACGCCTTCCACACGACTGCCATGTGCTCACCCACGCGGGCGGCGTTGTTGACCGGGCGTAACCATCACCGTGTGGGCGCCGGTCAGATTGCCGAGCTGGCTTCGGACTGGGACGGCTATGTGGGTAAGATCCCGAAATCAACAGCCACTTTTCCTCAGGTGCTTTCCTACTACGGTTACAACACAGCCGCCTTCGGAAAGTGGCACAATACGCCGGTAACCGATATCACCCGATTGGGCCCCTTCGACCGATATCCCACGGGTCTCGGATTTGACTATTTCTACGGCTTCCTCGCCGGCGAATCGTCCCAGTACGAACCCCTCCTTTTCGAGAATACAAACCCCGTTCCGCCGCCGCACGACCCGAAGTACCCCTTGACCGAGGATATGGCCGACAAGGCGATCCAGTGGCTGCGGACCACGGGGACCATCGAACCAGGCAAGCCGTTCTTCCTGTACTTCACCCCGGGCGCGGTCCATGGGCCTCACCAGGTGTTCAAGGAGTGGGCGGACAAGTACGCGGGGAAGTTCGATGGAGGCTGGGAAGCGCTGAGATCGATGACCTTCGAGAAGCAGAAGGAGCTGGGATGGATCCCTCAGAATTCAGTTCTCAATCCGTTAGCTTTGACGATGCAGAAGTGGGATGACGTCCCGAAGTCCCAGCGTGAGTTCCAGACCCGCCTGATGGAGATCTACGCCGGATTTCTCGAGCATACGGACGTGCAGTACGGAAAGGTCATCGATGAAATCGAGCGCCAGGGGCTGTTGGACAACACGCTGGTCATTTACATCACCTCGGACAACGGACCCTCGGCAGAGGGCATGAACGGAACCATCTCCGAATTGCTGGCGCAGAACTCGATGCCGTCGACCATCGAGCAGCACATCGACGTGCTCAACAAGGTCTACGGCGGAATAGATGCGCTGGGTGGGCCCAAGCTCGACATCATGTATCACCACGGCTGGGCCTATGCGGGCGCAGCGCCGTTCCAGGGTACCAAGCTGGTCGCGGCCCACCTCGGCGGTACCCGGATCCCGATGGTGATGTCGTGGCCGAAGAGGATCAAGCACGACGGGATCGTCCGCAAGCAGTTCCACCACGTCAACGACATCGCCGCGACCCTCTACGAGATCCTGGACATCGAGGCACCCAAGGTGGTGGATGGTTTCGAACAGCAACCGCTGGACGGCACCTCCATGGTCTACACCTTCGATCACCCCGAGGCCGAGACCACCAAGAAGACCCAGTACTTCGAGATCATGGGGAGCCGGGGCGTCTACCACGAAGGCTGGTTCGCCGCGACGGCCGGCCCCCGGGCGCCGTGGTCCACGGACATGTCCCGCTTGGCCAATTGGGATCCCGAAACCGATGAGTGGGAGTTGTACAACCTGAATCAGGACTACTCGCAGTCAAAAAACCTGGCGGAAGAGAATCCGGAGAAGTTGGCTGAGTTGAAAACGCTGTTTGATCGAGAAGCGACGGCCAACCACGTGTATCCAATCGGGGCGGCGATGTACACGGTGTTCTTCCACCCCGAAGAGCTGCCGTCTTCTCCGCTTAAGGAATGGACGTTCTTCGAGGGGCAAGACCGGATTCCTGAAGCGATGGCGCCCAAGTTCGCGAGCGGACGTTCCACCGTGTCGATTATCGACGCGGAGATCCCGAAGGACGGGGAAGGCGTGCTCTTCTGCATGGGCGGCATCTCGGCAGGATTTACGGTGTACATGGACAAGGGCTTCCTGAAGGCCGAGTACAATGCCATGACGTTGAACCGCTACAAAATTGCCTCCGAATCGCCCATTCCGGTCGGCAAGGTGAAGATCGAGGTTGATGTAGCCTTCGACTCCAAGGAACGCATGGGTCCGGCGACGGTCACCCTGAAGGTCGATGGGAAGCAAGTGGGTCGGGGTCGTATCGAAAGGTCGGTTCCGTCCATCTTTACCGCGGCTGAAACTTTTGATATTGGCGTGGATCTGGGTTCGCCGGTAGCATTGGATTATTACGATAGAGCACCATTCAGATTCAACGGCAAGATCGAGAAGATCAACATTCGCTACACCGACGAGAAAGAACCAGCATTTTCTCGTTCTCCGGACGACGATTAGTCGCCGAGAGAAAGGGAACAAAGCAATGAGCATCCAGGGCAAGAACATGATGATCAACGGCCTCAACCTCAATGTTGTGGTCGAGGGTGAGGGCGAGCCGGTGCTGCTACTGCACGGGTTCCCCGACTCCAACTACGTGTGGCGCGGGGTCATCCCACGGCTCGCGGAGGCCGGCTACCAGGTCATCGCGCCGGACCAGCGCGGATTCGGTCTCTCCGACGCGCCGGAGGCCGTGGAGGAAAGAAGGGAAAGGGACAGGTTGATTCTCGATTCCGCCTCTACGGACCGGAGGAAGCGGCGCTCGAAGGCGAGTGGAAACCGCCGCCAGCCATTAGAATCGGCTGAGGAAGCTCGGATCGGCGAAGCGGGCCGACGGAACCCCGGAGTTTAGAAAGAGGAGATGACCATGAAAACCAAGACGCTTCAAACCAGTCTCGCCACCATCTTTGCGGTCTTCCTGTGCGCCTGCGGCGTGAGCCGGCAGGAGGTGCCGCAAGGAGAGAGCCTGCAGGACATCGCCCACGACGCTTTCATCTACGCCTACCCCATGATGGAGCAGGTCAAGACCGTCAACGGCATGCAGAAGTTCATGGGGACCGAGTTCAACAAGGTCACCATGAACCCGAAGCTGCCGTGGGAGAACGTCGGTCAGCCGATCGTAGCGCCGAACCTGACCTCGATGACCGGGGGTGTTCTGCTCGACCTCACCCAGGGGCCGGTGACCCTCGAGATCCCCGAGGTCAAGGACCGCTACATCGTCTACCAGTGCATCGATGTCTTCACCCACAACTTCTACTACTTGGGCGCCCGGGCCAACCAGGGCGAGGGTGGACAGTTCGTTTTCCACATGAAGGGGCAAAAGGTCCCGGAGATCGGAGCGACCCCGGTCGAGGTGGAGGGCGACCACGCAATCATCGTGGTGCGCATCGACATCAGCAACGCCGAGGAGCAGGCCAGGGTCCACGAGATCCAGGACTCGATCACGCTAATTGATGCCCCCACGCCCGTGAGGACCTACCCGGTCTATGACAAGGGAAAGGCTTTCTCGCCCGACTTCGTCGACTATGTGAACGAGCTGCTTACCGAGGTCCCCGCGAGCGAGACAGCGCTCTTCAAACGCTTCGCACGGATCGGCATCATGAGCGACGTGAGTCTGTCGGACGCAGAGAGGGCCGAGGTGCAGACCGGTATCGATGCGGCGTTCGAAAAGATCAAGGCTGAGTCAAACAACCTGATCATCGGCAACGGCTACCTGGGAGCGACCGAGGTCTTCGGCACTCGGGAGTTCCTCAACGGCAACTACCTGGGCCGGGCTGCCGGGGCTCACTTCGGTCTGTGGGGCAACTCCAAGGAGGAGGCGAACTACTTCATGGCCTTCACCGAAGGCGCGGGACAGATCGTTTTCGGTCCGGATGATCTCCCGCCCCTCACCGACATTGGTTTCTGGTCGATCACCGTCCACGACGAGAACGTTCTCGTTCACGCCAACGAGTACGACTCCTACGTGCTGACCACCGACAAGATGGTCTTCGAGAATGACGGCTCGCTGATCATCACGATCTCGTCGGAGCCCGAGGACGGCAACTGGCTGTACACGCCGGGCGGCAAGATGGCGATCCTCATCCGCGCCTATCAGGCCGACCCGGAACGTATCAGCTCGTACATACCCCCGGCCTTCGAACCGAGGAACTGAATTCGTAGGAGGATGAAGATGAGAATCCCAAGAATAGCATTGCGACGCGCGAGCGCATTGGTTCTGGCGGGCATGCTCGTCCTTGCCGGATGCGCGAGTGTCCAACAGCCAGGTCGGCCCGCCACTGTGAAAGAGATAGCGCCGGGGATTTTGGAAGGATATCTGCCATCCGATGACCTGCCTGACAGTCTGGCGCTGCTGCCCCCTCCCCCGGCGGAAGGTTCGGCGGGCTTCGCACGGGACGAGGAAGCCAGCGGGAAGAGCTTTGCCCTGCGTGGCACACCGCGCTGGGACCAGGCCACGAAGGATGCAAACCTGCTCTTTCCAGCGGCCGATGCGTTTTCGGACGCGTTGGGGTTCCAGATAACCGAAGAGGACACACCATATCTCTTCTTGCTGCTCCGCCGTACCCTCACGGATGCGGGGCTTTCGACCTACGCCGCCAAGAATCGTTACAACCGGGCACGCCCGTTCATGGTCAACCATGAACCGAGCTGCACACCGGATGAAGAGGAGGGGCTCCGCAAGGACGGATCCTACCCCTCCGGACACACCGCTATCGGCTGGGCGTGGGCGCTCATCCTGTGTGAAATCGCCCCCGAACGCACCGATGCCATCCTCGCCCGAGGGCGTGAGTTTGGCCGGAGCAGGATGGTCTGCAACGTTCACTGGCAGAGCGACGTGGACGAAGGCCGTATCATGGGCCCCGCCACCGTCGCCCGGTTGCATGCCGACGCCAACTTCCTCGCCGATTTGAATCGGGCTAAAGCAGAAGTGAAAGACATCCGCGCCCGCAAACAGGAATTGGCGGGCCAGGGAACCAACTGAAGGGATTTACAAAACACAGGAGGATTGCGCTGGTCCGGAAGGAAGGGAAAGGGACGGGTTGATTCTCGGCTTAGGCTGTTCGAAGGGAAAGGGACAGGTTGATTCTCGTCTTGGGCGGTTCGATGGTGCCCGGCCAGTTAAATCAACCCGAGAGGTGTCGTGTTCAGTCCTCAGCTTCGGTCGGAGACTGTCTTTTGCCCGCCAGAAAGGCTAAGGGTGGTTTAGATCGAGGGGGGTGTCTTGGATTTCCGACACAGATCGACCTGAAGGTGTGTGGAACCGG
>JAUVSF010000196.1 GCA_030597245.1 Acidobacteriota bacterium | reverse complement strand
TTCTCAATCTCCCGGTGAGCAGCACAAGTCCTGCTTAAAGGATAAAGAAATGGGCTTTCTTGAGTTTGTAACCAGCCATCGACAGGAACTTCTCCAACTCACCAGGGAACATATCGTTATCGTAGGTGGATCGTGCCTGCTGGCGACTCTCGTGGGTGTGCCGCTCGGGGTTTTGATTTCTCGGGGGCCCACTGTACGCGCAGTCGTCCTGGGTTTTGCCAACGTGATGCAGACTGTCCCGAGTCTGGCGCTGTTCGGGTTTTTAATGCCACTTCCGTTTCTTGGAGGCATCGGTGCCCGGACAGCAATCGTTGCCCTGGTTTTGTATGCCTTGCTTCCAATTATCCGCAATACCTACACAGGAATCGTCTCTGTTGATCCTGCTGTAATCGAAGCTGGGCGAGGCATGGGAATGACGAACCGGCAACTTCTGTTCATAGTGCAGTTCCCTCTCGCCATGGGAGTTATCCTCGCCGGGGTCCGGACGGCGGTGGTGATCTCGGTAGGGATCGGTACCATCGCTGCTGTAATCGGCGCCGGCGGGTTGGGAGTCTATATCTTCCGCGGGGTGTCGATGGTCAACAATCAGATGATACTGGCTGGGGCGATCCCGGCAGCATTGCTCGCACTGAGCGCCGACTTTCTGTTGGGACGGGTGGCACGTTACCTGGCAGTCAGACCGGAGTCGTCATGAGAAACGCTCGGGGCAGGAACGCCGGTGAATCGGACAGGATCAACGCGCTGTTTGACCGGATTGGATCGATTGGGCTGATTCCCTTTCTGTGCGCTCTAGTCTGGGTCATCACAATTCCACACCTTGGTTGTTCGAGGCCGGGAGACGTCATCACGGTCGGGTCGAAGAACTTTACCGAGCAGGTTATCCTGGGTGAACTTCTGGCGAGACATATTGAGTCCAGGCTAGGTGTTGAGGTCGATCGCCGGCTGAACCTTGCGGGGACGTTTCTCTGCCATCAGGCAGTTATGAGCGGAGAGATCGACCTGTATGTCGAGTACACCGGCACCGCCTTCACCGCGATCCTGGGTCATGACCCGACCAGGGACCGTGATGAAGTATATCTTTCGGTAAAGCAGGAATATGCTGATCAGTTCGGTCTCGAATGGACTGAACCGCTTGGTTTCAGCAATACATTCGCCATCATGGTGAGAGGCGAAGATGCCCGAAATCTGGGACTGCAGACGATTTCAGATGCAGCTGCATATACTCCCAGGTGGCGTGCCGGCTTCGGCTATGAATTCGTGGAACGTGCCGACGGGTTACGGGGCCTGGCGGCTGCCTATGGCCTGGAATTTGTCGAACAGCCCCTGGAGCTGGATCTTGGCTTGATGTATCGCGCTCTGAACGGGGGCCAGGTTGACTTTATTGCCGGGAACTCTACAGAGGGACTCGTTGAAGTGCTGGACCTGGTGGTGCTTGAAGATGACAAGCGCTACTTTCCTCCGTACCAGGCGGCACCGGTTGTGAATAGAGACGCTCTGAAAAGGCATGAAGGGCTCAGGGAAGTCTTGCGGAGTCTCTCCGACAGCATTTCGGACAGCGATATGCGGCGTATGAATTATGCCGTTGACGGTGAGCGTCGGGATGTTCGAGAAGTGGTTAGGAGTTTTCTGGAATCGAAGGGGCTGTGAAAGGTCTCGGGGCTTGAGGCTTGGGGCTTGTAAAGATTGTCCGGTTTTTCGGAGGAAGGTTGTCAATTACAAAACCGAGAAGAATTCGAAATCCAGGGCCTCCGTTCTTCGAGCTATGGAGGTCTGGGATCTGGGAGTTAGGGATTAAACCACTAAATCACTAAGACACAAGAAGATCTTACTAGTGAATTCGTGCTTTAGTGGTTGATCCTGTTTCCCTCCGCCCAAACGGGTCCGGCATCTGACATTTGTCATTCGTCATTTGACATTTCTTGCCTGTAGCCAAACCGACAGGAAATTGCCGATTCGGAAGACGTCCCAGATCGCAATGTGTTAGATTCGTTCTACTTCCATCATTCTGTCGTCAATTCAACCAGGTCTTCCGAAAGGAGAAGCTGATGTCAAAGAAATTTATTGTTGCGTTTGTGCTGTTTCTGAGTGCATCGTTTGTGCTTGGGCAGCAGATGGCCCCCAGGGAAACAGTCACCGCCGGCGTCGGCGGTGGGGAAGTCTCCGTGGAGTATGGTCGGCCCTCATTGAAAGGTCGCGATTTCAACGAGTTGATGGGTAAACTACCGCCTGATCGAATGTGGCGGGCTGGGTCGGAGCAGGTCACGACTCTCTCTACAAACGTTCCTCTGTCGCTGGGCGGAAAGATGATCCCTGCCGGAAAGTACTCGGTATATGTCCACTGTCCGAAAGACCTCAAGAATGGATCGTTTTCCCTGGTCCTGAACAAGAACCTGGGCCAGCCGCTGAAGGACATTTGGGCAGCCGCTCCTGCTGCAGTCGCTAACGAACCGTGGCCTCACATGAAGTATACCGAGGAGATTGGTGCCCAGGAGGTTGCACGAGTTCCAATGAGCAGAGGAAAAGGGAGCGCCGTCGATCTTTTCACCATCACCTTAACCAAGGCTGGAAGCGGTGCAGCTCTGAACATGGTTTGGGGTACCGAACTCTGGAGCATCGACGTTAAGCCCGCATCGGCTGAGGGGTCTGGAAAAATGGAGGGATCCTACAGCAATTGATCTGAAGTTGGGCTCAGCGTTCGTCGTTCGTCGTTCGTCCTTCGTCCCTCACTGCACTTCACACAGGCAAGCTGCGTAAATCCCTTTAGGATCGACAAATTGCTGGAGCGTGAGGAGTTCCCTGTCGAGGAGATGTCCAATCGTGGAGGGTAGCGTTCCAGATGACTGAGGGTTGAGTGGACCTATCCACTTAACCCCCCGAGCCAAAAGTTCCGTCAGAAAACGACTATACCATTTGGGCTTCTCTTCCATATAGCGAACACTGTAGTCTTCGCCGAGTTGGGCCCACTCAGCCGCGGAGGAGAGGGCGTCTTCTAAATCACCGAGATGGTCCACGAGTCCCAGTTCGTAGGCATCTTGACCGCTCCACACCCGGCCGCGTGCGATGCTGTCAACCTCTTCCACGGTCATTTCGCGTGCCTCAGCGACTCGCTCGAGGAAGTCCCGATACGCTTGTTCGACCGCTAGTTGAAAGATCTCGGCAATCTCGGGCTCCATCTTGCGATCTGGACGCAATGCTCCAGCCAGAGGCGTGGTTCCAACACCATCAACCTTCAACCCAAGGTAGGTAGACATTGTGCGTTGGAAGGTGGGAAACATTCCGAAAACCCCGATAGAACCAGTAATTGTTGTTGGATGGGCCCAGATCTCTTCTGAAGCAGTCGAAATAAAATAGGCCGCTGACGCTGCTACGCTCCCCATCGAGGCCACGACAGGTTTCCCCTCTTCTCTGGCAAGAGCGAATTCGCGCCGGATGATTTCGGAGGCGAAGACGCCGCCGCCGCCGCTGTCGACTCTCAAGACAATCGCTTTGACCTTATCGTCCTGTCTGGCGCTTCTGATCAGTGCCGCGGTCGAATCTCCTCCGATCCTTCCCGGGGGTTGGCTGCCATCGACGATCGTCCCCTTGGCGACGATCACAGCGACTACGTTCTCTCCCTCGTCCTGGTTTCGCTTTGATTCCATCAGGTCCAAATAGGTGCGATATCCGATCTGGTGAAAGGAGTGTGAGTCCTTGTTTTCACCCACCAGCTCGATCATGCGCGTGCGAACTTGATGGCGGGTCAGGAGGCCATCAACCAGACCCGCATCAAGGACTGCTTTCGCCATGTCACCGTCCGATTGGCGGATGAGATCAGGAAAGCTGTTGACCTTGTCTTCAAGATCTCGCGGGGGCATCCCCCTGGCTGGGGCGACGTCGTTGAGGTATGCCTGCCAAAGGTCATTTAACCATTCGAGGTTGGCTTCTCGGGCTTCTGCCGACATGTCGTTGCGGAGGAAGGGCTCGACAGCCGACTTGTATTCTCCAACGCGAAAAACATTCCAATCTACTTCGAGTCGATCCAAGCCCTCCTTGTAGTAGGTGACATACCTTCCATAACCCTTGAGGACAAGCATGCCGTTGGGATCCAGATAGAGTTCGTCTGCCATGGAAGCCACATAGTATGGAGACTGCTCATAATTATTCGCCGCTGCAACAACTTTCTTCCCGCTCTTCCGGAAGTCTCGGATCGCGGAACCCAAATCCTGAAGTTTGGTCAGGCCCGCTGCTCCCATCCCATTCAGGTTCAGAAACAGCGCCTTGATTCGATCGTCTTCCCGGGCCAGTTCAATTGCGTCCACTAGATCCTTGAGGAGAGTCTCGGATTGAGTCGCCCCCATTAACTCTCCTATAGCCCGCTGCCGGCTGTCACCAGTGAGTTGTTCGACGATCGTGCCCTTCGGGTCGAGGATTAACGCAGCAGTTGCAGGTACCTCAGGGGTATCTTGCTGCCAAATAACGACCAGCAGTACGATGAGCACAACAAGAAAAAGCAGATTGATTGTTATGCGTCGCGCTGCATCGATGGTCCGTCCAATCTTGGCGAACAAGCTCCTGGATCGGCCTGGTTGATTAGGCATATTGAGTCTCCTCGCGATGACACTTTACAGCACTTTATTACGCTCGCCTGCTCCAAAAGGATCCATTCTCCTCTGATCTACGAGGAAGCTCACAAGGTCGCACTATACGTGGTCGATGTCAGTGTGACCCGAGATTTCCAAGTTAACTGTACAGAGGTCGGAAACCGTCAAGTCGTGTACATCAACGTGGCCCGTCAGTCTTGCGAAGGATTCCAGCTCCTCAGTGCTGACTCTAAGGAAGTTCGCCAATCTCATTGCGGACTGCTCGACATTCTGGCGAGCCCGAAGTTCAGGATCCTGAGTAGCGATACCAACGGGACATTTTCCCGTCTGACAGATACGGTATTGCTGGCAACCGCAGGCCATTAAGGCTGCTGTGCCGATTGCGATCGCCGTGGCTCCGAGGGCGAGAGCCTTCGCGAAGTCGGAAGACACCCTCAAACCGCCTGTGATGAGCAACGAGATGTCCCTCGCGCCCCGTTGATCCAAGTATTTCCTCGCACGAGACAGTGCGAAGATGGTCGGGAGTGACGTGGCATCCTTGACAAATCTTGGAGCGGCGGCGGTTGCACCGGGTCTTCCATCAACGGTTATGAAGTCAGGAGATGCAGCCATTGCGACTTCCAAATCGGCTTCGATATGGCCGGCGGCAAGCTTAATGCCAATCGGCCGACCCTCTGATGTTTCTCGCAACCACTCCACCTTTTGGCGCAGGTCCTCGGCACTGGAAATATCATCAAATCGGGCAGGACTGTGAATGTCCTCTCCCTGTGGCAAGCCTCTTATCCTGGAAATCTCTTCAGTTACTTTCGCTGCAGGCAGGTGGCCTCCCATCCCTGGTTTCGCGGCCTGGCCAATCTTGATCTCAATCGCGTCCGCACGCCTAAGCAGGTCTTCGGTGACGCTATAACGATTAGGAACGTATTCAAAGATATAGCGGAAGGAGTTGTCGATTGAGTCAGGTAGGACTCCCCCTTCACCGCTACACATCGCTGTGCCTACAGCCGCGCTTCCCTTAGCCAGGGCAATCTTGACTTCTCTGGAGAGAGCACCAAACGACATATGTGACACATACACCGGAGTCTCGATGACAAGCGGCCGTTTGGCATTTGGCCCAATTGTGGTAACTGTGTTTACAGGTTCTTCCGGATTCAAGGGGAGTGTCGCGAGTTGGGCTCCCTTGATGAGGATATCGTCCCAGGAAATACGCGGCTTCTTCGAGCCCATTGGCTCGATGAGAGACTGGCCCGTTGCCGCAATCTGATGAATTGCAGCCATAAGAGGTTCCCCCTCGTCCGAACTCCTGGACCATTCTCGAAGGTAACCCTCTCCGGCTGTCTCCACGGCGGGCTGCGGCTCTGTTTCTTGTTCCGCGGATATCGCGGCAGGGCTAAACTCTGATTTCGAAGCTCCACAAATCGCGCACTCCCAATCGTCGGGCAGGCCTTCCCAAGCTACGCCCTCCTTGGCCCCATCGTATTGAAATCCACATACCTCACATTCCCAAACTGAGCTACTTGAATTGGACACACTAACCTCCCTTAGCCCGCTTTTCTCACCAGGTTGCGTAGCGAGGCGACGGAGGCGCCGTCCTGACAAGGCGTCGCGACCAAGGCCTCCGCAGTCGTACTCGACAGTCCGTCGAGGAGGCCGACCGAGCGCAACGTAGTCAGGGCGGATGCATCCGGTGACGCAGTAGCCAGCTGGTGAGAAATGCGGGTTAGAATGCTGTCACTCACATCAGGCCCTCGAGCCGACGTGGCAGGTTAAACAAAGGCTGACTTTTTTGCCGATACCGGTGCGTCAGCCTGCGAGGAGCGTGCTACACCAAGACAAACTTGCTGCCCAGGGTACGACAAATCGGGCAGGCCTCTGGAGCACTGCCGATTTCAATGTACCCGCAGACGGGACAAAGGTAGAAATCGGTTTCTTCAAAATCTTCGCCCTTCTCTAAAGCTGCCAGGGCCCGCTTGTAGATTCCGGCATGAACCTTTTCCGCTTCCATGGCAAAACCAAACATCCGCTTGGCCCGGTGGTTGTCCGCCTCCGCCGTCTCGAGCATCGGGGGATACATCGTCGTGTACTCATAGGTCTCGCCGTCGATGGCGGCTTGTAGGTTCTCAGCAGTTGAGCCGATCCCTTCCATCGCTCTCAGGTGCCCGTGGGCATGGATGGTCTCCGCCTCGGCCGCTGTTCTAAACAGGCGCGATACATTCTTGAAGCCTTCCTGTTCAGCCTTCTTGGCAAACGCCAGATATTTCCGATTCGCCTGACTTTCACCCGCAAACGCTTCTTTTAAGTTGTCTTTTGTAGTTGCCATCTCTCGTGTTCTCCTCCGTTCTGTTTTTCGCTCGAAACAAACTCATGGGGGCCTTCATATCCACATTTGTACCCGTCCGCCGCGCAGGCTTCCAAACCTCGTGGTATCCTTGGCTCCTCTGTGTGAGCTCAAGAGAGTACAGAGACAGGATAGCGTTGAAGGGATTTTTGATCTACTAGTTTTTCGAATTCACCCAGTCCTCGCGACACCCGGGTGAAGAGTTCGAACAATTTCACTAAACACATATCTTAAAGGGAGATGCGAAGAATGACTCTTATTCGCCGATTTCACTCACTGTTTATTGTCGTAGTGGTTCTGATCGCAGGCTGTGCTTCAGCTTTCTCGGTTGATTCACCCATCTTGGATCGAATCGCTGCCAACGGAGTCCTCAGAGTGGGAATGTCGGGAGATCAGGCTCCCATGAATGCCAAGAGCCGAAGTGGGCAATTGATTGGACTCGAGGTTGATCTAGCGGGTCTCCTGGCGGCTGCCATGGAGGTTAAGGTCGAGTTGGTCATCAAGCCATTCCCCGATCTCCTGCCGGCCCTCAAAGCTGGTGAGGTGGATATTGTGATGTCAGGAATGACCATCACACGGGAAAGAACCGCTGATGTCTCCTTTGTGGGACCCTATATGGTTTCTGGAAAGTCGATCCTGACTAAGTCCACAATTCTGGCGACAGCGGATGAGGCAGGCGACGTCAATAAGGCAAGCATTACGGTTACTACTCTGGAGAATTCCACGAGTCAAAGCTTTGTCGAGAAGAACATGCCGGACGTCAAACTTGTAACCAGCAAGGATTATGATTCCGCGGTCAAGATGGTTGTGAACGGTGAGGCGGACGCCCTGGTTGCAGATATGCCGGTATGTGTACTCTCCGTTATGAGGTATCCAGGTGCAAATCTCGTAACCCTGATCCAACCCTTCACAATCGAGCCAATCGGTATAGCACTCCCCGCTGAAGATGCCCAGTTCCTGAATCTGATTGAAAACTATTTCAGAACACTCGAAGGTATGGGAGTCACGGAACAACTGCGCAAGAAGTGGCTGGAGGACGATGCCTGGGTGGCAGCGTTGCCTTAATGGCCTCGGGGGAGGATGATCTTCCAGGTCGTCGTTGGGCGCTGGAGGAGGACCCGTGGTGACAAGCTAGAAGCTTATCTTCCGGGAAGATGGCCTTCCAGGCCGTCACAAAACTGCTGATCTCCGAAGTGACAAGCTGGAAGCTTATCTTCCGGGAGGGTGGCCTTCCGGGTCGTCTC
>JAUVSF010000265.1 GCA_030597245.1 Acidobacteriota bacterium | reverse complement strand
CTGGGGTAAACTTCTTTGCTCACCTCTGGCAAGCCGCTCTGCGACTGCGTTTCCCCACAGCGCGATTGCCTCTTACCTCACAATAAATGGATTCGAAACAGATTCGTTGCCTCATTTGAAAAAGTACACGAAAAGAAATCGAGAGGAGCCCTCGAATCTGGGGGCGAACGATGAGGTCGACGACGGTAGGATCCGCTGTAAGTACTACAGCAAACTGGTCAAGCATGCTGAACGCCTCCCGCCTCAGACAGCGAGAAATGTTCAGCCAGCCTGATCCGGACACCGAGCCCACCACCGTACGACAGAGAATTGGATTTATATTCTCTAACGGTTATTCCCTTGTCTTCTTGTCGAGAAAGGCCGCAGGATCCGTACAAGTAAAGTCTTGCCCGTTGATTCGATTCACCTGTCAGATAGGCGACCCGTGCGAGAACTCCGAGGGTTTTGAAACGGGAACCGTCGATCCAGTTTACCTCGGGGCCAATAGCCCAATGCTCACCGAATCTGACCAGGACCGACCCGCCAAAGAGTGGATCCCCTGGCTCATCCAGATACTGTTTGCTGTAGCCTAACCCGAAATCCAGGTTAAGCTTCGGAGAGGCCGCTATCGTAGGAGTCATCCCCAGCCAGAAACTGAGGAGAGCTGTTGTGGGAACACTGCCCATGCGACCTGATTTCATAAGAGATCCCTTCACATGCTCAAGAGAGCAACAGCTGTGCCAAATCAGCTTAGCGCGGAGGATCCTGTAGTCGAAATTGTGCACGAGGGCTGGGAGATGTACTTCTGCTTTGATTAGCATACTCGCCTTTCCGCGAAAAAGGGAAAGGATTCGCCGCTGTTTCGATGGGTGTCAGAAGTTGGGTCGCCTAGAAGCATATCCGAAGTGATACAGTTCGTTCCGCATAACGTATCTTGAAGGATAGTCCTGGTTCTACGTGAGTAACACTGCAGCGGTACCGGTCGCCGCTGGTCGCAAGAACGCCTCCACCGCCTGGTCACGCAATCCTGAAAGAGTCAACAGGCCAATTCGATGTTGTATTCCAACCTGAGTCTCGCTTTGGCATCTTTATTGCAATAATCACTTTCTGAAAGAAGGAGACAGAGGTCCAGTGCTAAGGGTCGTTCGAGTGACGACTCTTTCAACTCACCGATTCTTCCTGACTGTACATATGAGTCAGCAGATACTGGAGCTTAGTTTCTGGACGCACAGACTGGTTAGGAGGACTTGGTTGATGCGCTCCTGTTCCTGCATTCCTTTGACTGTTCCTTT
The DNA here is from genome assembly GCA_030597245.1 of Acidobacteriota bacterium. Lineage (GTDB taxonomy): Bacteria > Acidobacteriota > UBA6911 > RPQK01 > JAPXNP01 > JAUWTT01. The sequence goes on along the minus strand of JAUVSF010000265.1, from coordinate 5,596 downwards.
TTCTCCTGTGAATTTCCCTGTCCGAGTGGACCTTCGGTAGCTTTCGTGTCCGGGTGACTGACTCAGCTTGTGCAGGGTGAATCAAATCAAGGAGGATCACAATGTATCGCAAGGCCGCATCAATCGCTCTGATCGTAGCGATTGCCTTGATGAGCGTTGGTTCCAGTCAGGCGTCGGCCGCTCAGGAGTACGTAAACCAGGAAGAACGGGCCGAGAAATGGAAGCAGGAAATCATAGAGCGAGCCGCTGGGGAGAAATCGAGATGGGAAGTCAAGTTTCAAGATGGACGGAAGATCAAAGGATACACCAGCGAGATCCGAGAAGAGGCGTTTACTCTGATTAACTGGAAGACCCATGATCAAAATGATGTCAGCTTCGATGAAATAACTTCACTTGAGCGCAAAAGCTCCCTTCCGGTTACGGCTCAAATTGCTATTGCAGCTGGTTTTGTAGTGGGAATCCTCTTCGCAGTGAATGCCCTACTAGCGCTTGGGCACGATTAGGAAGTGTCACATTCCAGTTCCCATTCCACCTTGCAAGGTTTTCCTGCGTAGCGGGGTGACATGATCGGCCAGACTATCTCTCACTACGAGATTACCGATGTGATGGGATCAGAGATTAGAGGGGGTAATGAAGCCGACTTGGCTCCTGATTATGTTCTTACTGGCTGGCACAGTCACCGGATTCGGAGAAGACGCCGGCAATACACCAAAGCAGCCAATCGAACGCAAAAGATGGATCTACCGAGGAGAGGTGTTCGGCAGTATCGGCTGGGGTGGTTTCTGGCATGGTGATGATTCCTTAGGCAGTGGAATTGAACTTGGAGGCGGTGTAGGGTCTCGGCCTTTTCAGGGTAAGTTGCGAGGACTAGGGTTTGAAGTTCAGGTGAAGCAGCTTCACCACGACATCCAGCACAGCGCCACACATTCCACAAACGGCAAGGCTCTGACTCTCATCGGCAACGTGCTTTATCACTTCTCTGATTCCACGGTTCAGCCTTATGTGCTGGGAGGAATTGGGGTGCTCAAAGCCGACTACGTGCCAAGCTGGGAGTACCACGAAGGGTACTGGAGACTTCGAGTCAACGCGAGCAAGATGGCGATCAATCTCGGTGTGGGATTCAAGGCAGCGATTAGGCCCAATCTCTCGATTCGACCCGAGTTGACCCTGATCGACACGACCCCCGGTTCAGGCTACAACTGGGCGTCTCTGAGATTGTCGCTCGGTGTCGGCTACCACTGGTGAGACAAACAAGACGACCTCCGGACGAACACATAACTGTGGAATGTAGTAGGGACGGATACAGTAACGATGAACGGGCTACGCCTCTCTTGCAGGAGAAGGCGAGTCCTGTTCTGCTTCTTCCTCTTTTGCCTTGAGGTATGCGGATCGGAGATGAGAGAGAAACTTCCCGTCCTTCGTTTCCCAGCTTGTCCAACCGTTTACTGTCGTACGAACGCTTCCCGCATCCTGCAGGTAGGCTAAAGCAGCGTAAGAAGGGCTTGAGTAGTCTTGACCGAAAACGGCTGGGAAGACCAAGGTTCAGGTGGACCGAAGTGAGCTTCTCAGATGGCGTTCCGAAGGAAAGAGTCTGAGAGAGATCGCCCAGTGTTCAAAAGTCTCAAAGAGCACGCTTGCCCACCAGATTGCAGGACATTAACACTAGAAATCTGTTTCGCGGAAAGTAGTCCAAACGGCGACGCCTATTCCGGTGCCGATTCCGACCAGCATGGTGGTCTGTAGATCGGTGTTGCCAAGGAAGGAAGTCACTTTATTGCAGGTGACCGCACCGATGACCACCCCCACGCAGAAAGCGTGGAAAGCTGAGGTCAACCTTCTCTTAGCATATTCTCGCATCGGTTATAAAGTATTACGATCCGTGGTCAGGATTATTTTGCTACGGTTTCCCAAAAACCCTCCAAGATCAGCTAGCTGAAATGCCCATGAATACTGACTCGATGCGAAGGCCAGAAGCTCTCCCTCCCTTAACAAAAGGGTTTTCCTCTGTCCGCTTCGGGCAGACTTTCGACTTTCTCCCAGCGACCCGGAATGACTCCGGCTTCTAGAGTAGCAGTGGCTAAAATGCCCAGAACAAATACGATCGTGCTTTTCCTGGCTCTCATGCTTTGTCCTCGGGTGACCGTGAGGCTCCCAGGAAGTGTGCCAGTTTAGAGGCTCCTTATTGGTGGACCTCATAGAACTGATTTGCCTAATCACTGTCGATAAGAATGGCAGCGGACGCAACATTCCCTTGCAGTTGGTCTGGATGAGTCGTTACTTGGGACGGCGCTTCGAGCAGCTCCTGCGGAAGCTGAAGCTGCCGGAGGAAGCGATAGCCAGACGTCTGGCCACAGCTGAACGAACGTCATGATCGGGGAGGACACTGCCTTCCCACTACCGGCCCCGGCGAAGCGGCCACCGGGCACGTCAAGGGCCTCGGTAGAGCAATTCGTTCCCTTTATGAACCTTGTCCACAATCAAGCCTGTACCTGCACCAACTCCCGCCCGAGAAGGACTCGGTGAGGATAAGTCGTTCCTTCCTTGATCCCCTCAAACTTCACGATCTCAGCAGTGACGGCCTGGAAGGCCATCTTCCTCCCCGGGGCTCGTGTGGAACAAATTGGTATGCGTGGCGGAAGATAAGCTTCTAGCTTGTCATGTTGGAGACCAGCAGTTCAGTCCTCAGGCAATCCTCTACTTCCTCCTGGGACTGGAACGGAAGAGGCTGACCTGAAGCATCTTTGGTTTCAGGGGGCGAGATAAAGCGTTTCTCGGGCCCCTACGGCTGCGTCAATGCCCAGTCCGATTCCGGCTCCAATGCCGGCGGAAAGGAGCAAGCCCGCGGCTGCGGCCCCCTCGAATACTTCCCATCGAGTAACGCCCAAAGCAGCGAACGTTATGGCCATAGCACCCGCCCCGATTCCAGCGCCGATCTCATGACCTCGGCACACATCTTGCTACTGATTGAAAGCAGAGGGGGTGGATGAATGAAAACTGGAAGACTGACCAATTTAATCGGATGGGCAATCTTGACGACAACTTCCTTGGACGCAGCAATTGTGCCGGGACGTTGGGAGAAAGTCGAAGCTCTGGAAGAGGGATACGCTATCACCGTGAAGCTGGACAGTGGGGAACGGTTCAAAGCCTCCTATGTCGGTTTCACTGACGAGGCCATCCTACTGAAAAGAGACAGCGGTGAGGAATTGGAGGTTCCAAGAGCAGCCGTCGTCAAAGTCACCAGTCAATCAAGAGATAGCAATGATGGCCTACGCAACGGTGCAATTATCGGAGCCGCAGTAGGAGGTGGTTTCGGCCTGACTGTCGGGCTTGCCTACGCAGATAGGGATGAATACGGATACGTTGCGTTGGTCACTGCGCTCTACGCAGCAATCGGCATGGGCGTAGGCGTTGGAGTGGATGCGATTGTGAAAGGTCACGAAGTTCTTTATCAAGCGCGCAGTGATTGAGCGGTTGGATTGCCCACCTATTTTCGTGAGAAGTGGGAGCGATCCGCTCTCGCCGCCTCTGGCACCCTGATTTCCATTGCCCCTCCTCGACCACAGCGTTAGCATAAGAGAAGCGTTTCCATACACCTGCAACAGGAGAAGGGACATGGAGGGGGACTTCAGGGTTGGCGACTGGTTGATTCATCCCGACAGGGATTTGATCGAGTCTTCGGAGAAGAGCATCCAACTGGAGCCCAAGGCCATGGATCTGCTCGCCTATTTGGCTGAGCACGCAGGTCAGGTGGTCTCCAAGGAACGTCTCATCCAAGCGGTCTGGTCCGACGCCTTCCTCACGGATGAGGTTCTGACGAACAACATTTGGAAAATCCGTCAGGCTCTCGCGGACGACCCCCGCTACGAACAGCTCCTGCGCAAGCTGAACCTGCCGGAAGACGCGATCGCTAGACATCTGGCCGCAGCTGAAGGGACACCATGATCGGACAGACGGTCTCCCACTATCGGCTACTGGAGAAGCTTGGCGCAGGCGGGATGGGCCATGCCAATGTCGAATGGCAAATGACGAATGACAAATGGAGGTATTCCCGGTGATAGGTAGCACCATCTCTCACTACAAGGTCACTGAAAAGCTGGGTGGGAGAGGTCTGGGTGTGGTCTACAAGGCTGAGGACATCCCCTGGATAAGAGGGTTGTTTTAGAACGATGGGGTCCGTCACCTCATGAACGATTGCGGCGAGGAGTAAGGGTGACTCGTTTTTGAGGCCCTTCTCAAGAAAGGGAAACGTACAAACATTTTTTGGCCTTTGAAGGAGGAAAGCTATGAAGTTTATCCCGAAGATGATCCTGTTGATGGTTGGAGTGGCGATCTGTCTTACACTGGCATGGGAAAGTGCTGCTGCTGCACGCGATCCTGTGAAATGCCTGATGATAGGCAAGGAACCGCACGGAAATGCCGGAGTCATGACGGAGGCAGTCGAGGAGATCAACGCGAATTACCCGACCCTCGACATCATCGTCGTCGATAAGGGAGATTTAGAAGCCCTGCGCTACGACAATCTAAAGAAATACGATGTTTTGCTCGTTGAACAGATTCAAGTCGAAGAGGGAGACCCGCCCCAGTATGTGAAAGATGGGATTCTACAATTCCTTAGAGAAGGTGGTGGCCTGGTAGTGAGCCACTTTGCCGTCGCCAACGTGCAGGGGTGGCGCGACTCAATTGATATCTTCGGGGCGATGTGGGTCAGTGGGAAATCAACACACGGACCCTATCATGAGTTTCGTGTAGATCTTATGGATGAGACCCATCCGATAGTCGAGGGTGTGCGCCCGTTCATTACCTCCGACGAGCTCTATTTCAACCTACTGATGCGGCCCGATGTCCACGTTATCGCTACCGGCTACGAAGAACGCTTCGGGCATCTGGTGGCGGAACCACTCTTAGTGACCCATTACGTACACAATGCTCGCTGTGTCTATTTTGCTCTAGGCCATGATGTTAAGGCGTGTGAACCGCCAGAATACCGCAAAATCCTGGCGCAGGCGATCGAGTGGGCAGCTTGTCGTCGCTAACTTGCCGGTCGCCTGACGGCTTGAGGACTGAGATCCATGGTGGATGAGATGCGCCGCCGCTTGGAGGAAATGGAGGCGGAGTGAGAGTGATGGCTTGGAGGAAATCGTGGTGAGGAAGACAGGGGAAACCAAACCGAAGACGAAGGATCAGAACGAACCGGCCCCGGACAAGAGTCGGCGTCTATCGGGCTTGATCCGTCAACCGAATCCTCCCCGCCGTTCTGTCAAGAGCGGACGGAAGCGTCGCAAGTGAGTCAGGATCAAGAGTCTGTTTTTTTTGCGCGAGTCCTCCGGACTTCACTCCGGCGGTTTCAGTTTCGTGCTGAGGGGCGGGAACCGGAAATCTCTGGTGGTGAAGATTTGAGAAACGAAAGTTCCTCAATAGCCAGTCTAGATTTCCCTTACTTTCTCCAATCCCGCGTGAGAGTTTGTGTGAGAAAAACACACCACGCCAGGATCTTCTTCCGTCCACACCATCCAATTTCACTCAGCAAAGCCGGCGCTCAGAAAAGGTAGTTCCCTTTTGCTCAGTTCCATCGGAGACGCTTCACTCTCTGCAAAGG
>JAUVSF010000720.1 GCA_030597245.1 Acidobacteriota bacterium | reverse complement strand
TGGGGAGGTCGAAGCTGAAGGTTTCAAGGTGGCCAAAGTTTACTTCGAGAGCTTGCCCGGCTTTCTGGTCACGGGGAACCTTTACTCGCCTCTGGGTATACCTGGGCCTTATCCCGCCATCCTTATGCCCCATGGCCACTGGGAGTTCGGCCGGTTGCAGAACGGCCCCTCAGGATCTATTCCAGCCAGGGGTATCGACTTTGCCCGCCAGGGCTTCGTAGTTCTGAGTATCGACATGGTGGGCTACAACGACTCTTTTCAGCTGCCGCATGCTGGGCAAAAAAGCAGAGCCCAGCTAAAGGCAGACGTACCTTTACCCTATGAACCACGTCGGTTCCGGGCGGATTTTGACTTTCCACGCGCTCGTTTGTATGGTCTCAGCCTGGGCGGCCTTCACCTGTGGAACGGTATCAGGGCCCTCGATTTTCTCACATCACTTTCCTCTGTGGACCCTGAGCGGATCGGAGTCACCGGAGCGTCGGGAGGAGCGACTCAGACCCTTCTCCTACTGGCAGCTGACGATCGTGTAAAGGTCGCAGCCCCGGTAAACATCATCGGGACGGAGAAACATCCCGGCTGTCGTTGTGAAAACATCCCAGGTCTTTGGATCGATACGTCGACTTTGGAGTTAGCGGCAACGTTTGCTCCTAAACCCCTCATCCTGGGGTCGGCAACTGGAGACCCCTGGACACACAGTACACCTGAGCGGGAGTTCCCGATGATCCGCACCTACTACCAGTTCTACGGTGCGGAATCAAACCTTGCCAACATTCATGTAGATGCCGGCCACAATTACAATGCGGGAACACGAAAGGCTGTCTACGCCTGGTTTCACCGGCACCTGGGAGCCCCCGGTCAACTGATTACAGATCCGCTAGCCGTGTCCCCGGAAGTCCGGGGGCTTGGCGACCTTCGGGTATTCCCCGACAGGCTCCTGCCCGAGAACGCTCTCGACGGCAGACGGGTGATCGAAAACTGGATCAAAGAGTCAGAAGATGCTGTGAGCCGCCGCCTGCCTTCTGATACGGCTGAACTCAAGAAGTTCTCCGATGCGATGAAGCAGGAACTGAGCCTACTCCTCTCCGTGGAACGGCCAAATCCAGACGAACTGGAGTACTCCAGACAGGTTGAGGAAGAGCGCGGAAGTCTGGTTTATCAGGTTGAGCAAGTGGGGAGTAAATCGCGAGGGGACTGGTTCGATCTTGAATCGGTAAGGATGGGTAACAGCGAAAAAGGCCTTGTGGTGATCACGCTCAGTGAAGAAGAGGGTCCGCTGGTGGATCAGCACGGCAACTTTCCACAGGAGTGGATCAAAACGCTCGCAGAGCGCGGTCTTGTGATTTACCGACCTCGAGGCTTTGTGTCGGGGCAGTACTCAATTCCCGCTAAAACTTATGCTTCATTCAGCTGGTCGGACGCGTATAACCGCGATGATCGACTGAATGCTATCCAAGACACCGTTACGACGTTGACGAGCATCGAAGCTGCTTTTCCGGACCTTCCCATGACGGTAATCGGGCTTGGCCAATCAGGTCTCCTTACCGCCTTCGCAGCCGCAATTTTTGGGGATGCAGACAACGTAGTGATCGATCTGAATGGAATCGACCCCGGCTACGACGGGGATTTGCTCTCAGCGCTGCCGGTACAGAGCATTCGGAAGTCAGGTGATCTGAGAACTGCTGCTCTTCTGCTGCTGCAAAAGAAACTCACCCTTTTCAATGCGGCTTCCACGTTCGATGTCGATTGGTACGTGGGCCAGACGCGCCGCTTTGGTTTGGAGAGGAACCTCCAAGTCTTCCCTCAGCAAGCCCAATTCTCCATATCGATGGTGCCCTGACCGGCACAATTCAGGAACTCACCCGGTACACCAAGAATCAAGGTTCTGTTGCTCAAACCGGAAAAGCAGAAGTTCGAAGCTCGAAGCTCGAAATTCGAAACAAATCTCAAGCTCGAATATCTAAGGACTGAAACAGACAGGCGCCGGTAACCTATTTATAAACAGTCACTTTGCGGTGCTCAGACCTTAGAACTTCTAATTTCGAGCTTGTTTCGAGCTTCGAGCTTCGAATTTGGGCGGGGTGCCCTCTTGGGCAACACGCCCTCAAGGATTGGCGCCTTCTTAAAAGGAAACGCCAACCCTTCAGGTCACCATTAGGGTAGTGTCTTTGCCAGCGGCAATGAAGTAAACAGCGTCCTGTTGGCTCCGAGTTGCTCCAGTGCGATCGCCGCGAAGACTCCATCTTCACCGGTTATGATTAGCGAACCATTGAAGTCCGAAAAAGTGATGCCTGCAAAGATTTCGTCGATGTATCTTGCGACCCTTGCATAGGG
>JAUVSF010000735.1 GCA_030597245.1 Acidobacteriota bacterium | reverse complement strand
GGACGGTCACCCCTTCTTTTCGAACTGATGAGCAGGAGATTAACGGAAATTTCGTAACCCGGTTCACTACCGAGGCCACCTATCGGGTGCCCAGGGATTGGGAACTGCGAGGTCGTTTCTATCTGATCGGTCGTGAGAAGGAGGTGGGTGGGGGCGCTTCTTTCGACCAGCGGATTCAGTTTCTGGTTCGGTACCCGCTTACAACATTCCGGGACAACGCCTTAGGACTCGACGGTGGTACCCTCTACGAGCGTCATTTCCGGGGAGACCAGCTTTCGGATTTCAACGTGTACCGTCAGAGATTCGAACTCTCAGCGGACACCTGGAAATACTCCCCGTGGGTACAACAGGATCTTTCATTCGACCATTCGCGTGGCTTCTATCGCACGCGGACCCGCCTTGGTTTGCTTTACTCCTTTCAGAGCAACAGCCAAATTGCGCTCGCTTACCAGTTTCAATACACTCAGCGGCAACTCGGCTCATGGGCGCCGCAACATGAGATTCTGTTCCGTTACTGGTTCGGCAAACGGCTGTCTGCTCGGGGAGGTTGATGGGGAGACGCTCTTCCCGGCGGCAGGGAGAAAGCCCGCGGTCTCTGAGATCCCGGAGCTCCGTTTACCACGAATTAGTCGGCCCTGTCAGAAGATAAGCTTGTCCTAACGGCAATCGGCTCCGCAGTGACGACCTGGAAGGTCATCTTCCTTCCATTGCTTCGCATCGATGGGCGAGCGAAGCGAGCCTTGGAGTGCGAGTGCCTTGGTACCGCCCTTTTGTCAAGGAATTCCAAACGGAATGCTGAGCACGTCACCTACGAGCCGATAGAAAGGCCCTCCTGCGGCGGGTAAGCTTCAGCAAGCTCAGCACTCCAAGGACTTCGTCACCTATGGTGTGATGCTCGGCGCAGATGTCGCAGCAGCCTCCCAGGGAAAGGGAGCGGCATGGCTGAACGGATCTGATACGATGACTTGCTCTCACAGCGTGTGAACCCAAAGATTCGAATCGGGGAGGTAGAAAAGAGTGAAGCAGCCTGCGCTATTCCTTTGGCTCTTGTTAGGTGTTTGTTGTGTGAGTCTGTCCGCTCAGTCCGAGAAATACTCCGTCTCCTGGGACTCGTTGGACCAGAGACCCACGCCTCAGTGGTGGAAGGATGCCAAGTTCGGAATCTTCGTGTTCTGGGGACCGGCCTCCGTTCCAGCCTTCGCTCCTCGTGGAGAGTATGCCGAATGGTACTGGTACTGGATCGAGCATGCGGAAACCCGTGGCCCGGCTTGCCGGGATTTTCATCAAAAGACATATGGCGAAAGCTTCGAGTACGCTGATTTCCTCCCGCTTTTCAAAGGAGAGTTCTTTGATCCAACGCAGTGGGCCGGCCTTTTCGAGAAGTCAGGTGCGAAGTACGTTGTGTTGAATGCCAAACACCACGACGGTTACACGATGTGGCCCAGCAAAGAGGCCAACCAGAGCTGGGGTAGAAGATGGAACAGCCTTGAAACGGGGCCTCGCCGGGATGTTGTCGGTGAGGTAGCCGACGCGGTTCGCAGGACCGACCTCAGGTTTGGAGTCTATTACTCCCTCTACGAATGGTTCAATCCGCTTTATGTCTCCGACGTCAATCTGTTCGTGGAAAAGCTGTACTTCCCGCAGTTCAAAGATCTGATGACGCGTTACCAACCAGAGATCATCTTTGTCGATGGTGAGTGGGATCATGGAAACGAAATATGGCGAAGTAACGAGCTGTTGGCCTGGCTTTTCAATGAATCTCCGGCCCGGGAATCTGTGGTTGTAAACGATCGCTGGTTCAAGGGATCACGGCATAAACACGGTGGCTACTATACGACCGAATACGGATCGGGACTTGAGGGTGCGACTCACCCCTGGGAAGAGAACCGAGCGATTGGTAAGTCCTATGGGTTTAACCGGGCCGAACTGGCCGAAGATTACAGCTCGGCGCAGGAATTGGTCTTGATGCTTGTGGATATTGTTAGCCGGGGAGGCAATCTACTCCTTGATGTGGGTCCCGCAGCTGACGGGTCTATTCCGGTGATCATGCAGGATCGGCTACTCGAGATGGGTCGCTGGCTGGAAACAAACGGAGACGCCATCTACGGCCCCACTCCCTGGAAGCAGAGTTGCCAGTGGAGTAGCGGAACCATC
>JAUVSF010000502.1 GCA_030597245.1 Acidobacteriota bacterium | reverse complement strand
TAATGTCCGCTTCTTTTGACGCGATCTCAACAATGTTGACCAGGATGCCTCCCGCCATCACCCGCACCTCAATCTCGACGAAGCGGGACTCCTGGCCTGGCAGGTCTCCCAGATTGCAGACCACAGTTCCGGTGTTATGACCGCATCCGGCCGAAGCGGAGACGAACTCAACGTCTGCCGGGAGTGTATCGGTTATGACCACTGTTGTTGCAACGCTGGTCCCATCGTTAATGACGTCGACAGTGTAAGCAAAAAGATCCCCTTCCATCACCACATCGGTTGAGGCCGTTTTGCTCACCGCGAGATCTACCCGTGGAGCCACTGTCCTGACCGATTCAAACGCATCATTGGCCGGGTTGGGATCGGACTGATTGGCTCCTACTTCCACCGTGTTTGTAATAACGCCAGTCGTGTTGACTTCGACTTCGATGGCGACTACGGCACTGACTTCAGCTTCAAGTTCGTCGAAAGTACAGAAGACCTGCCCTGATTGGTGAGAGCAATTGGGAGGGGCCAACACAAACCCTGTTCCCACGGGAAGCGTATCGGTGATGACTACGCCGGAGGCGACACTCGGGCCCAAGTTGGCCACTTCGATCGTGTAGAGCAGAATGTCGCCTTCGAAGATATCGGTTGCGGGAGTGGACTTCGTAACCTTCAAGTCTGCTTCGTCGGCAACCCCCAGATAATGGCTCGGATCAGTGTCGGAGACATCGGGGGTTCCTCCTTGGGGGCTGGCAACGGCTGTACCGATGTTCTCATACTGTCCCAACTGGGCTGTGGCCGTGATAACGCACGTCATTGAAGCTGCCGGCGCGAGCGTCTCTTGATCGCAGACGGAGCCTTGGCGGCTGTCTGTGACGATGATGTTGGTCAGAGTTATATTGCCTGTGTTGGCGACTTCGAAACTCCAGCCGACCTCTTCTCCAACGGTGATTGACGGGCCGGGCGGAGCGTCAGCATCCCGTCCGTTGGTGAACTTCTCGATCGCGATAGCCGCACCCTCTTGCACATAGCTGACCGTGACTTCGAGATCGTGTTCCGGCATTGTGACCTGGTTTTCGTTCGAGGTACTTGCGTCGTTGTTGGTATTGGTCCAGCCGGCAACTACCCACCCACTCTCAGGAACTGCTGTCAGATTGAGTGCCTGGCCTGGATGATAACGACTGGCAGGGCACCCTTCTGAGCTTTCCGGTGACGGGACCGGGTCGCTTCCAGAACCGGTGTGTGAAAGGGTCAGCAAGTAGCAGGAATCGACCCCCACGTAATGACTCGGGTCATCGCTCGAGACTTCCGTACCCAGAATTGACCTGGCAGATACTGTGCCCAGATTCTCGTATTGTCCAACCTCGGCAACACCTTCGGAGGCGCAGATCATCGATTCACCGGCACCCAATGTGGTTTGATCGCAAGGAATCGGTCCTTCTCGGTCGTCCAGGACCGACACATCGCTAAGCAGAACATTTCCGGTATTAATCACTTCATAAGTCCAGCTAACCGGTTCTCCTTGCTGAATCGACGGGCCGGGTGGGGTATCGGCGTCTTCACCGTCAGTGAACTTCTCAAGTCGAATGGCCGGCTCTTCGACAAAATGACCTCCCAGGAAGGTACCTCTGCGGAGATGAAGAGCAAGTCCAGTCAGCTTTTTGGCAACTGGCGAGAGCCCTTGATCCAGGTCCAGATCGTCCTGTCCGTCTGCCAGAATATCTGCAACGCTTACCACCTGAGATTCCTGGCCTGAATCAGAAACGACGATACTCTTGACACCCGCGGAGGCCGCGAGGAGCCGTCCCGCATAGGTCTTCCACTTCGTTCCTTCGGAGATGGGGACCGAGGCGACTGCGGAATTGATGAGACGCTGGTCACTCTGCAATTCAACTTGGCTGAAGGCTGTATTTGAGACTTGAAGAACTAACGTCCCCTGTCCCTGGGAAGCGGCTGCGATAGCTTTCGGAAGCGCCTCCTGATCGAGCTGAACTCTGTGAAGGCCCTTGCCGTACCTGTTCTGCAGGTTTACGACTTCACGCCATCTCTGAAAGGCGAGTGCGGGGTCAAAACCAGTCGCGTTTTCGAGCAGCCCCTCTATAGCTTGCTTATTTACGAATTCGTATTTGTAGCCGTCCTCACGAGAAAGAAACTGGAAGACGTTTTCTTTGGTGTAGAAGGCGTCAAACGACACACCCGGTATCTTGTAGATTCCCAGGTTGTCCATGAGGAGCCCAACAAACTCTTCGTGAAAGCCGTTTGATCCGACCGAAACAATAACAGGCCTATCCGGGTCATCTCCCGTATCTCGATGGGGCCCAGACTCCCCATAGAACCCTCGTCGTACGTCCAGGATTTCCGGCCAGTGAGAAGAGCTGATTATGTTCAGTTCGTAATCACCCCCCGGGACCCAGAAGGTCGTGTGTCCCTTCGCCTGAACCTCGTAAGCTCCCAAAAGGAAAGTGGCGGGTCCGGAGATCTCACTGAGGTTGAAATCCCCCGCACGCAGCGTGACTTCGACCATGCTGGAATCGAAGGCCGCGGGTGTGCCCGCGAGCGAACTCAAGTGTTGGTCGTTCCGGTTAGTGCTCAGTCCCATCAACACAAGGTCGCCTTCGTTGCTCCAAAACTGGGCTGTTCCCGTGAAGGAATCGAGTCCGGAGAAGACCTCAAAGAAGAAGCGAGCCCGCTGCTCTCCGCGACCCAATTCGAACTGAGTTGCTTCGCCTTTCTCCCCTTCTTCGTTAACCAGAAACGTATGAATAGTGATGGGTCGATCTGCGTCATTTGCGACAGCAAAGCTACTGGTGTGGCTGTCACTGACTTCGACGGGAATTGAGTACTGCCTGCTGGGCGGGGTCTCCTTTACACTTATTTCCTCGACGATCCTGCCTTGGGAATTGGTGAAGAGGTAAGTGAGAACCTGACCCATAGGTCTATTCGCAGTAAGCTGTGCCTGGCCGACGATAAGGCTGTCAGCTGTAGGCTCGATGATGCGGAGGCCATTGGGTGGAACAGTTAATCGGATTTCTTGCTGTAACTCCCCCGCGTGGTCAAAGAAGAGTGCCGTTACTTCGACCTCCTCCTCGTGGGGACTGAAAACAGTCAGCTTCGTTGAAACCATCAGGCTGCTGTCATCATGGAACCCATAAGCAGTTTGCGGGTAGTGAGCAACGAACGAGATGTCCGGATCCTGGGTAATCCCTTTCACACTTCTGGGAGAAAAGGGTCTCAGGCTGCTGAGATGGTTATCATTCTGGTTTTCAGCTAGCCCCATCGCAGTGAATGGAGCACTCGACTGGATATGCAGTGAACCCGTGAAGCCGTGTTTAACAAAAGCGAAGCCCTCGAGTTCATGGATGTATCGTGCCAGCTGTCCCCGTTCGGGAAGCTCGAGTTCTCCATCCTGAACGACGAACCCATCGGCGTCGAACAGAGTCAATGCCAGGCTCAACATTTCGTCGCCAGGATTTGCCACGGCAAACGCAGAGCGATGGATTCCGTCATTGTTCACAGGGAGAATGAACTTTGTTGCAGGCTCAGTGCTGCCTACACTGATTTCCTCGCGAGTCGAGCCATCGGCCTGAGTAATGACATACTTGAGGCTTTCTCCGATGGGTGCGGAGGTTGATAGCTGAAGTTGCCCAACAGAGAGAGGACCGTCTGATTCAAACGTTAACAGCCCACTCTCGTTTCGGCCCAGCGTAACGGGTTCCCACTCCTGTTCTTCGCCGGACGCTGAAATAAACGACGGGATAGCTGTCACTGACTCGGGCTGAGGGTTATAGAGTGTCAACTGGGTCGTAAACGACAGCGCATCAGCAGAGCCAAGAGCAGCTTGGGGGTAATAGATCGAGGTCCAGGATTCCTCCGCAAGCCCTGGCATCTCCATTCTTGAAACAACGGCGACGCCGAGAATCGGGATCAGAGCACAGGCCGGAAATAGCTTCCACTTCACGGAAACTCTCCTCCTTCTCCTGACACGATCACGAAGTGCAACTGTGCGGAGCTCCGGGTCTGCCCGAAAGCAACG
>JAUVSF010000501.1 GCA_030597245.1 Acidobacteriota bacterium | reverse complement strand
GTGTTCTGGACGGCTTCGAGGTCGAGCAGTTCGGGGTTTTTGTAGCGATCGGCCCAGAAGTGTCCCCGACGGCCGTAGCGGCGGTTGAACCACTTGGAGAACTCACCGTTGACGTGCTGCATGAAGCAGGAGACGTCAAAGAGATTGCGGCTGAACTGTTCCCAATGGGAGTCGCTCCAGTGGCGGGTTTTCAGTCGCCACAGTCGACCGAAACGCCATCGGGCGCGGTCTTCGAGTTCCGGCCGATTGAGGATACGAAACTGTTCGAAGTAAACAACGGAGTGGTGGTGCGTGTCCATGAGTTCGAAGGAGGCCAGACGGCAGAAGTAGAGTTGCAGGTAGAACTCGAACAGGGAGAGGAACTTGCGGGCGGCGGCGCGTTTGCGGAAGGGGGAATACCGGGGATCTCCGGCGACCCGGCAGAGGAGGTGATAGAAGGTGGCGTCCTGGCTCTTGTGTCGTGGGCCTCTCGGCATGGTGGTGTCTCCTGGTCTGGTTCCTGAATGAGGCCGGCCAACATGACCGACCCTCCATATAACTAGAACGACCCAGAGACAAAAACTGCGAAAGTTTCCGGCTTCGGAGTGGAATTGATTCGAAACGCTCCCATCCTGAAAACCAGCCTGTCCCCTACTCACCCTACTCATCGACTGAGCAGATTCCTACTCCGACGTAACAGCTAGCCGTAACCGAGCCAAGCAAGGAGAGACGGTCACTAACCTACCCATATGGGACTGGACCAGGCCAGATGTCCATTGGCTTGAGTGACTCGAACATAATAGCAGTCGGGTCCTTCCGGCGAGACCCGATCCTGCCAGCGGATAGAGGCTGAGTACTCGTCTGGTGTTACCAGTCGATGAATGATGAACGACTCGCTGGTGAAAGGACCAGTGAAAGTCACCACGTTGTTTTCAAGCAATTTAGAAAGCTTCGTACGAATGACTTGCTTCGCGGGTTGTCTGAGCTCAATCTCCAGGACTGCCTCAGGCTCAGCATCCAGAGCAAGAATCACAGACTTAGTTGGATCTTCCCCGTAACAATTCTCTCGGGTAGTGTTCGATTGCAAGTGTATCTCCTGAGGAGAAACGATTCGCATTCGATCACGAAGAGTCTCTTCGAAAGGCGCCGATTGAAAGCACCTGAGAGCCTTTATGAAGCGGCCCTTCTCCAGCTTGATTGTCATGTCCCAATGGCAGATTCGACCCATGTTCAGATCCGCCCAGGGACCCCAGCCATATTGAATTCGACATTTGGCTTGTCTTGGCAGCTGGGCTTTTGTCGCGAGGCTATCCTCAGGGAAGTGCCTCTCAATAACTCGATTGTTGCGGAGTAGCTCAACCATAGCGATGGGATCCTGACCTTCCACAGTGACTTCAATCTCCCGATCAGATGTGGCTTGAAGATTGGCCCCCATCGGTTGTCCATTCAACTTCACATCCAGGGCAATTCTGTCTCCAGTTGCGGCGTAAGTCCTTCGAGCTTTGATGGCTTCAAAAAGAGCCTTGCTCGAAAGTTCTTCCGCCCAGACCCCCACTAAACCCTCTCCATAGGCTCCGGGATATCCTCTGTGATCGTCACTCGAAGCCACAAACCCGAATCTTAAGCCACGAGTCAGCTGTGTCTGGATGGTATTTGCGGTCGAGCGTCCTCCGTTGCTATGGCGGATCATCGGGTAGGGAGACCTGTCTGATTCAGTGCAGCCATGTTCCGAGAAGACCTCAACAACTGGTGACGCACTTGATCTGAAGTAACTCCAGTTTGCTCCGCGCCAACCCGCCTTGTAACCCACGTGGTGTGGGATGGCCAAGGCCCCTTTTGACTCTGAAAAGTCCAGAAGCTTGTTGGCGTGGTCGGGTAGGAAAAGTTCTGACTGATCCTCAGGAAAGATCAAACAATAATCGCCAAATGCGCTCGAGTGCCACTCGTAACCCAGGAATGCTACGAACTCGGGGGAGTTTACTTCGCGAATCAGCTGACGTGTCTTGGGCCAATGGTTGGCATGGGCCTCGAAACCTCTCACCCACTTCATGTGGGCCTCTCCAGGCATTTTGGGCATGTCATGCCACGAAGAGTGTCCAGTAAAGGCAAAGAAATCAAGATGTTCCTGAGCTAGTTCAATGGACCGTTCCAAGCTCCCTTTTGCATACCCTACTGCATTGTGGTTGTGCAGATCACCCCAATACAGGTTGTGGGTGATCCGACCTTGTTCGGTTTCAACCGTAGACTGTGCAAATGAAGTTTCGATTAGGGACGTTGCCAGAAGGCTGCCGACAAACTGGCGTCGGGTTATATCAAAGACGGCCATAATTCATTCCTTTTCATCACCGGGCAAACCAAAATTTCACGGGCCACAGCCAATTCGGCTGTGTCTTATCCGAGACTCCAACGATACATCACCAACCCAAACAAACCCAGGACCAGGAGGAGCCTGCTTCAATCGACCACCGCGCGCTGTTAGAGTGGTTTATGAATCAGAGGCCACTCCCCGCAACAAAGGTAGGATTACGTTGGAGATCAAGATGATGGGACCCGGAGCAAGAATCGCGACCCTGGCAATCACGCTGCTGGCTGGAACAACGACACTCGCACAGAACTGGCCTTCTTTCCGCGGCTCACACGCCGGCGGCGTAGCGGACGGGCAGCATCTGCCCCTTGAATGGGATGCTGAAACAGGTCTGAACATCAAGTGGAAAACGCACATCCCCGGCCTTGCTCACTCATCCCCGGTGGTCTGGGATGATCGACTTTTTGTCACCACCGCCATTAGCGGCCAGGGGGACGATGGTTTCAAACCTGGACTCTATGGTGACGGCACCGCATCGACAGATGTCTCCACTCATCAGTGGAAGGTTTACGCCCTGAACAAGAGAACAGGCGAAGTCTTATGGGATAGGGTTGCCTACGAAGGAATTCCCAAAGAGAAGCGACATATCAAAGCTACTTATGCCAATGCGACACCAGCAACTAACGGAGAATATGTGGTCGCACTATTCGGGTCACAAGGACTCTATGCCTATGATTTCGAAGGAGTCCTTGTCTGGAAGAAAGATCTCGACCGTATGGACGTAGGTGCTTACGATGCTCCCGAGTACGAGTGGGGCACGGCCAGCTCTCCGATCATTTACGAAGACAAGGTCATTGTGCAGGTGGATACTCAGCGAAAGGACTATCTTCTCGCTGTCGATATTGAGAGTGGGAAAATCGTCTGGAAGAAGGAGCGGAAGGAACTCCCCTCTTGGGGAACTCCGACGATATATCCCGGCAAGCGCCGGGTAGAACTTATTACAAACGCTTCCAATTTCATCCAGGGTTATAACCCCGATACAGGTGACGAACTATGGAGATTAGGCGGAAGCTCTCAAATAACTGCACCAACACCCATTTTCAGTGACGACCTGATCATCGTTGTTAGTGGAAGGAGGCCGGAAAAACCGATCTTCGTTATCTGGGCAGGCGTAAATGGGGATATTACTCTTCCTGCGGGCGAGAGTTCGAGTGAGCATATCGTATGGAGTCTCCGCGGTCGGGGTTCCTATATGCCGTCCCCACTTGTTTATCGAGGAAACCTGTATGTTCTGCAAAACCAGGGAATCCTTGACTGTTACGAACTCAGGACAGGGAAGGAACTGTATCGGGGCCGCATACCTCACCAGGGGAGCGGTTTCAGCGCTTCACCGGTGGCCGCTGACGGCGTAATCTATCTTCCCAGCGAGGATGGTGACATTTTCGCAGTCAAGGCAGGACCGAAGTTTGAGCTGCTTGCTCAGAACGGTGTCGGAGAACTCCTCATGGCTACTCCGGCTCTGTCAGACGGCATGATGTTCATACGGGCGCACCACCACGTTTTTGCTGTTGGACGGTAACCAGAGACCAATCCGCATTTCTCGCGACGGAAACTCGGTGAGCGTCTCACTCGGTTCATTTGCTGTCAGCAATGCAGTAGAGAACCTCTGTACGTTTGCCGTCTCTATCCTGGGCAACGCGCATGTAGATGCGACTGTGAGAAAATCAACCTGTCCCCT
>JAUVSF010000309.1 GCA_030597245.1 Acidobacteriota bacterium | reverse complement strand
TCATGAATATGAAGAGATTCATGTAAGCAAAGAATCGGTAGAGGCCGGGATCGCCTCGCATGTATCCCACTGCATAAACGTGGATGAGAAAGCCCACTCCCGTGACCACAAGAATCATCACACCGGACAAGGGATCAAAGAGAAAAGATACAGCTGAAACCAAATCTCCAGCCTGGATCCAAGTGAACAGGAAATTGGTTTCAGCCCGGTGTTCAGGGTCCAACTGGAGCAACTCGAGAAACGAGAGCAACGCCACCAGGAAGCTCAGGAAAATCGTGGAACAGGCAATGCCGCCAATGACGCGCGGAGATAGGCGTTTACCCAGGATACCGTTGATAACTGTTCCCACCAGCGGGAAAATGAGGAGAATCCAAAAACTGTCCAGCATGGTTTACCACTTCATCGTGTCAGCTTGGTCAATATCCACCGAATTTGTGCGTCTCGCGAGCTGTACAATCAGGGCCAGGCCCACGGCTGCTTCAGCCGCTGCCACCGTCATGACGAAAAACACGAAAATCTGTGCGTCGATTTGATTGAAATGCCTGGCAAATGCCAGGAAGGTCAGGTTCACTGCATTGAGCATCAGCTCAACGCACATGAACATGATGATCACGTTTCGCCGGATGATCACACCGACGGTACCTATGGTGAAAAGGATTGCTCCGAGAACCAGAAAATGCGTTGTCGATACCATATGCTTCAGTCAGTCCGTTTCGCCAACACCATTGCACCAAGAACTGCAACCAGGATAAGTATGGAAGTCACTTCGAACGGGAGAAGGTAGTCGCTGAACAGACTTCGGGCGAGAGGTTCGATGCCTCCCGTTGCGGCATGGCTCGAATCGGAACCATTTGGACCGACTGCAGGCACTGCCCAAAGAAGAAGTAAACCCAAAATGGCGGCAAGTGGGACTGCGGTAATGGTCAACTTCTTAAGCCGATTCGAGGCAAAGGCATCAGATTCCGGGTCAATCAGCATGACTACGAAGAGGAACAGGACCATGATGGCGCCGGCGTAGACAATCACCTGGATCGCCGCGATGAACTCGGCTCCGAGTTGAAAGAAGAGTATTGCAACCGAGCAGAAGCACGCGATCAACGCCAGTGCACTATACACCGCACTTCGCTGAACAATGACTGTGAGAGCGGCGACTATCGCAACCGCCGCACAGAGATAAAAAACCAACTCCTCCACCGCGTGAACCCCTTAATGAATTACCTGAGCCTACCTCGCGTTCGAACAAGAATCTTAGTGGACACCCCCTGGGTTGTCAACAAACTTCCGGGCGGTTTCGAGCTTGAGAAACTCAGGGCTCAGACAGCGCTTCCACAGGGGCAGAATTCCCCTATTGCTTCTCCTCTTCGATCGTCAAGATCTGACCTGTCGAGACGTTTTCGAGGACCCGGGTTGTGCCACTGGGCCACCTGATAGAGAGTTTCTTCACGACAGAGTTCCGACCCACTCCAAAGTGGAGCCGGAAGTCACTTTGAGACTGATACCCGCCTCCGCCTTTGACCACTCTTACCTGAGTCAAGTCGCCGGCTTCCACGACGACTTTGGCCCCGATCGCATTCCGGTTCGACGTAGTTCCAACCAGTTTCACAATCAGCCAGTTGTTCTTTGATTTGGCGGTATTCAGGAGCAGCGAAGGTTCCTCGTCAAGGTTGGTGATCAGAAGATCAACTCGACCGTCATTGTTCACGTCACCAGTCAGAAGGGCTCGACTGTTTCTAACTTCCGAGAAGCCGCTTCCCGCCAGCTTTGTTACTTCCTGGAACTGGCTGTTTCCCAGGTTGCGGAATACGAAGTTAGGTTGTTTGAACGCTGTGCCAATTTCGTAGTTGTCAACTTCGGGGTAGACATGTCCGTTAACGATGACCAGGTCTTTCCATCCGTCAAGATCCAGGTCGACGAAAGCGACTCCCCACCCAAGCCTTTGCCAACTGCGGTCGCCCAGGCCGGCGCGGTAGGTAACGTCGATGAAATGACCGTTCCCTTCATTCATATAAAGGGTGTTATGGTCGTCAGAGAAGTTGGTGACGGCTAGATCCAAGTCTCCATCATTGTCGAAGTCGGCGAAATCTACGCCCATGCCGGCTTGCTCACGTCCATCCTCGTTGAAGGAAACGCCCACTAACAGACCCATCTCAAAAAAAGTGCCGTCTCCATTATTCTGAAAGAGGAAGTTGGGCACCGAATCATTGGCCACGAAAATGTCCACATCGCCATCGTCGTCATAATCGGCCCAGATGACACCGAGTCCGTAATAGGTTTCCGGCTGCTCGACGCCAACTTCCCGGGTCTTCTCAATGAAGGTCCCATCGCCCGTGTTTTCGTAAAATCGATCCCCCTGAGAAGGTTCGCCACGAGGACCACATTGAACCTTCACACCCCGATAGACGCACATGGGTCCACCTACAGGTGGGTTGTGCATATTGAATTCGACATAATTGCTGACATAAAGATCAAGATCACCGTCCTTATCGTAGTCACCAAAACCGCAAGAGGAACTCCATGAGGTGTCCGTTGCCCAGATATCTCCACCTTTTTCTGTGAAGGTTCCGTCTCCGTTGTTCAAATAAAGGAGGTTGGGGCCGATATTCGTGACGAAGATGTCGTCCCACCCGTCGTTGTTGACGTCCCCGATGCAGACGCCGTTACCCCAACTACGATCGCCAACGCCGGCTTTGGCTGTGACATCAGTGAAGGTTCCATCCCGGTTGTTGCGGTAAAGTTGGTTCGTGGCGGTGTTATTGCCCTTCACTTCCGCCTCGATCGAGGAACCATCGACCAGGTACAGGTCGATCCAGCCATCTTTATCAAAGTCGAGGAAGGCGGCTCCGCCACTCATCGATTCCGGGATGAACGGCTTGTTCGGGTCGCCACTAGTCATCTTCGTGGTCAGACCGGCTTTCGCGGAAACATTCTCAAACTGTGGGAAGTCTCCGGGCGTGCCCGAAAATGCAGACATGATGACCGTTACTAAAACCGTTAGCATAGCTACCTGTTGACCGGCTATTATAAAGGTTTAGCTGTCCGCCCGTGGGGAGGAAGGGTTGGCCGAGCAGAATGCCTATGTGGAGACAACATCTAGCCTGTTTGCTTACACTGCAGTTGTTGCTGAGTTTGCCCCTGGCGGGGCAGACAGGTGAGAGTGATCGCGCCAATGCACTTTATGAAAAGGGGCTGGAGAACTACCGTGCAGGCAACTACTTCGAAGCCCTTGTGACGGTTCGCAGGGCTGTAGAGCTTGCTCCGGAGGGAGCGAGATATCATCACCTGTTAGGTATGGTCTATTTCTCCCTCCAGCAGGACTCGGATGCCAGGCCGGCGCTTTTTAAGGCCATTGAGCTGGATCCGGAGCAACCCACGTATTACTACGATCTAGCGCTGGTCTATATGAGAGACAACGAACTCGATCAGGCGGAGGTCTATTTAACAAAGACCCTGGAGTTTCGGCCGGATTTCGCACTGGGTTGGTTACTTTTGGGCCGGGTTTACCACAATCAGAGCAAGACCGAATCGGCGTTGGAGCTTTTTGAGAAGGCCAGAATGCTCGACCCTGCGCTTCGGGCCCTCCATTTTCATATCGGTTATGCCTACAAGGCAATGGGGCAGAACGACAAGGCTATTGAGGAGATGGAGAAAGAGGTGGAGTTGCATCCCGACTATCTCCCGGCCCGTGTTGAATTGGGGGAAATCCATCTGAAACATCGGAATCCTGAATTGGCGGCTGCCCATCTGACAAAAGCTCTAGAACTGGAGCAGCGAGATCCTCAGATTCACTATCTCTACGGGAAGGCTCTGTTCGAACTGAAAGACAATGAAGGCGCCCTGGCCTCGTTGCAGGAAGCCAGCCGCATAGATCCTTATATGTCCGAACCTCATTACCTCATGGCTCAGGTCTACATGAAGATGGGAAATCGTGAATTGGCTCAGCAGGAGCTGAAGATCTTCAAGAAGGTTAAGAGGCCGAAGTAGGCTTGTTTTGATGACGCGACTTGTTCCCTGGCTCTTCAGTTTGGCTCTCGCTCTGATCGCGCCTGTTGCGCTGATTCGGGCCGAGAACGTTCTTTTGATCAGTGTAGATACTCTGCGAGCGGATCGTCTCAGTTGTTACGGGTATGAAAGGAACAGCACCCCTAATATCGACCGATGGGCGCGGGAAGGAGTGCTGTTCAACCAGGCGTACACAGAGTGTCCCCTGACTCTGCCTGCACATGCCACACTGCTGACAGGCACCCACCCCTTCTACCATGGGGTTCGTGACAATGTAGGGTTCATACTGGGACAAGCTCAGCTAACTCTGGCTGAGGAGCTGAGGAATCAGGGTTATCAAACAACCGCCGTGATCGGTGCCTATATCCTTTCCTCGGCATTTGGAATTGCCCAGGGCTTTGAAAGCTACGACGAGACCTTTGCAGTAGTCTCAGAATCCCCGGATGCGATCTTTTCGCTTCAAAGACCGGCGGAAGAAGTGACACGTGTGTTCTTGAAATGGGTGGAACAACACCGGCAGGAGAAGTTCTTTGCCTTTGTCCACTTTTATGATCCCCACACGCCGCGGCCAAAGGGTTACGACTGGGAAGTCTCCCGAGTGGATCGAAGTATCGGCGAGATCGATTCCTATCTGAGAAAAGAAGGCCTCCTGGATCAGACTCATGTGATTCTGATCGGTGATCATGGGGAAGGACTGGGGGAACATGGCGAATCGGAGCACGGTTTCTTCGTCTATGATTCTACTCTTCGGGTACCTCTACTGGTTCGTCCAGCCGCATCGTTCAGTCCCCACGTCAAAGAAGTCGCTCAGCCGGTTTCCCTGATCGACGTGATGCCCACAGTTCTTAGGCTCGCTCGGCTGAGGATACCGCCCCAGTTACAGGGGCGGAGCCTGGTCGGACTGATGCTCGGCAAAGAACTCCCGAGACAACAAGGACTCTACGCCGAAACCTACGTACCCCATTTGCAGTTTGGCTGGAGTCCACAGAGAAGTTTGCGCTTAGGGCGCTTTAAGTTTATCCATTCTCCTCGTCCAGAGCTTTACGATGTGGATGATGATCCCCGTGAAACAGAGAATCTTCTTGGCAGGAATCGGGCGACGGCAAACGAGTACCGGGAGCTGCTCGAAGAGTTGATCAGCCGATACCAGTCTGCGGCATCCGCCGAAGCATCAGTGGAACTCGATATGGAGACTCGGGCAAAACTGGCGACGCTGGGCTATGTCTCTCTGGCACCCCCCCGATCGGGAATATCTCCCGTAGGTGGCATCGACCCAAAAGACAGGATTCAAGCCTTCGAAAAGTATCATGAACTCCTCGGTAGAGTTGCTAATCGGAAGGCAGATGAGTCAGTTCTCAAGGGGATAGATACTTTGCGAGCATCAGCACCTGAGATGCAGGGCCTGACCTTTCTCGAAGCCGGAGTTCTCGAGCAACTGGGTCGCCATCAGCAGGCGATTGAGAAATACGAAACGGTACTTTCAGAAAGTCCCGATAATCGCCTGGCCAGAGGAAATCTGGCGAGCCTTCTTTTGCAATCTGGCGAACTCGACCGAGCAGAAGCGGAATTGAAGCTGGTCTTGAGTCAGGATCCGGATGATTTTCGAGCCAGGAACAATCTGGCAGGCGTGTACAAAGCCCGTGGGGACGATCGTGCAGCCATACGGGAACTTGAGCGACTCGTTGAGGCCAGACCTCGGTACGCTCCGGGTTGGCACAATCTGGGTCAGTTGTATTCGGAACTGGAAGAGTGGCAGAAAGCTGAGTCTGCTTTACGTCGTGGAGTCGAACTTGATCCAGAGAACCCGCTTGCCCATTTCAATCTTGCGTTTGCTCTCAACTCGCTGGGGAAGCTGGAAGAAGCGGCGCAACAGCTGGAGATAGCGGCTGAGTTGGAGGGCGGCACCCCGTAACCATAACGGGGGTGAATCATGAAGTCACCACCAAGACACCAGGAACACCAAGTAGAAGTTTGGAGTGCGGCAGCCCTAGCTGACGCTTTCCTTCAGGAAGCTCAAGTGCACAGTTAGCCAAAGCGTCAGCTAGGGCTGCCGCACTCCAAATCCCT
>JAUVSF010000292.1 GCA_030597245.1 Acidobacteriota bacterium | reverse complement strand
CTAACCAGAGCTTCGGTCCGTGCCGTGGCGAAAGTCGTCAGGGAAAAGGGCTCAGACTTCTGGTTTGAGGCTTCGCCTGCAGAACTTCTTCAAAGCTATGACTTGCAGAACGATCCCGATGCGCCCGGCTGGCTGAAAGAGGCCGGATTCAGCGCTGTCCCTGACCTCACGAAAAGCGAAGACATTTTCGACGTGTGGTTCGAGTCTGGTTCTTCCTGGAATAGTGTGCTGCGAGAACGGGGTCTTGGCTTCCCGGCTGATCTCTACCTGGAGGGTTCGGATCAGCATAGAGGATGGTTCCAATTGTCCCTGCTGCCGGGACTCGGGGCCACTGGGCAATCACCCTTCAAAACAGTGCTGACTCACGGGTTTATGGTGGATGCTGATGGGCACAAGATGAGCAAATCCCAGGGTAACGCCATCGAGGTGGAAGACGTCCTTAAGAAGAACGGAGCTGATATCTGCCGCTGGTGGGTGAGCTCATTGAACTACACGAATGACGTCAAAGTCGACTGGGAATTCTTCAAGGTTTCCAGTGACGAGTATCGAAAAGTCAGGAATACGATTCGGTTCCTGCTGGGAAACTTGAACGATTTTAGTCCGAAGAAGGATCGGTACACGATGAGTGAATCGGACCGCTATTCGGTGGACTCGTGGGCCATGGGAAGGCTTTCTCAACTAGTTAGAGACGTCCGAACCGGGTATGAGCGATTTCAGTTCAAGAGAGTCTCGGAAGCGATATTCGACTTCTGCAATGATTCAATGAGTGCCGTGTACCTGGCCGCGGTTAAGGATCGTCTCTATTGTGATGACCCGGACAGTATTCGGCGCAGACGAACCCAGACCGTTATCTATGAAGTCGTACACCACTTGATCAGAATGATAGCCCCGATACTTGTACACACGGCTGAGGAAGCCTGGCTGGCTTTGAAGCGCACCGATATGGAATCCGACGAATCTGTACACTTGCGGTCTTTGCCGGAGGTTGTCGTCTGGGAGGAGGATTCCGGTTGGGCGCAGGTTATGAATTTTCGCCAACAGGCATTAAAAGCGTTGGAAGAAGCCAAGGCGGTTGAAGATGGGATCAGGAATCCGCTGGACGCTGGAATTCGCGCTACTGTTCCGTCGGAATTACTGGAACGGCTGAGGCCGTTTAGAGAGGAACTTGCCGACTTGTGTGGCGTTAGCCGATTACAGCTTGAGGACGGTTCTGAGCTGGCTATTGAGGTGTTGGATCTTCGAAGCGAACTTCGTTGCGAGCGTTCCTGGAAGAGGGATGGGACGGTCCAGCTCAGGTCGGATGGGGGTCTGCTATCCGACCGGGATGCTGCGGTACTGGGGGTATAACTCACATGTTTAGATTGCCGCTGCTGTCTTGCCTGCTGCTCGTGAGCTGCTCTATCGTCCTACTCGGGTAAGTAGCCTCGAAAGTCAATCAAACGTTGGTCACCGGGCTGATAAGTTATCGGTTTTGGATCAAGCCACTCAACGATTTTCCGCTTAATCGCAAAGGCAAAAAAGTGGTTTCCGCTGGGACTGTAGTGCCCGATGAAATAGCGCTTCCTGTAGTCTTCGAGGGAGCCTCCAACGTCTTTGAAATCCCGGGCATGGACCACATTCATATCGAAAAAGAGATACCGGTTTTCAGTGAGAAAATCGACGATCTCCTGATCATAACGGCTACCGGTTTCGATCAACTCTTTCATGGCCCTGGAGGGATCGAAAAGGATGATCATTAGCTTCTTCCCGTTTGCTGTAGCAAAGTGTCTCGCTTTCTCGAGGACGTACTTCGTGGCTAAGAATCCGTATTTGTCCAGAATCCTTCCTACTTCCCCCCTCGGGTCTTGAGCGCTTTTCAGATCAAAAGGCGGTAGATCCAGGTGACGAGCAAGCTGGGAGACGGTACCGCTGTCAATCTCATTGATCAGCCCTTTCGAGAAGACATGCATCTGT
Source organism: Acidobacteriota bacterium (assembly GCA_030597245.1). Taxonomy (GTDB): domain Bacteria; phylum Acidobacteriota; class UBA6911; order RPQK01; family JAPXNP01; genus JAUWTT01. The sequence continues at coordinate 4,461 of JAUVSF010000292.1, read as the reverse complement.
AAAGCAAGATCATTCTCGAGACTCCGATACATGAACTCCGGATCCGTCATCCGGTAGAGAGATTCGGGCGTAGGTAACAGGTTTTCCTTCTCGAGCAGCTTGCCGGTCTCTAAATCGATTTCCAGGTTGGGCCAGAAGTTGTTATGGAACATCCGGCCTCCGTCATGATCCCACCACTTGAAAATCGCGGCATGGCGGCATCGCCACAGGTTGCGAAGATGGTCATCTCCCCACACATACAGGATGACATGCTCAGCTCCCAGCTCTGTCTTCTCTTCACGTAGCATCCGGCGATAGGATTGATAGACTCCATACCCGCCCATTCCGAAGTTACGGATCGGCTCACCCAGGTGGGCAGCCAGATACTCCTGCCACGTCTCACCATCACTGACCTGATGGCACTGGGTGAAACTGTTTCCATAGGTATTGATCCGGCAGGGGTGATCGGTGTACATGCGGGCTGTTCGGGCGCCATTCGCCTGAACAGTGGAGATTGTGAAACTGCCGTCCAACCCGTCAAAGGGAAGGTAGTTGCCGAGAATGTAGCCCAGTTCCGAGTCAAACTGAGCCCAGGAGTACTGCTCGGGATCCAGAAAAGTGTCGATCACTTCTCTTGAGACTGCACTTTCCCGTAGGTATTGCTCCCAGGACACGGTGTCTTCCTGACCCCAAACGTTTCCGGCCAGGCTGAGACCAGAAATCGACAGCAACCCTCTAAGTAAGATCCACCGGAATATTCTCTCCGTCTTTGACTTGTCCATAACTGCCACCCCCCTGAAGATTCTCGCGCCTGTTCAAGCCTTACTGCGAGAATCAGACCTGATTCATTAAACCACCAGGGCACCAAGAGCACCAGCAAGCGTGACTGTGGACTCGACCTGTTGAGTCTGTTCTTGGCTCGGAGACCGTAACGCCGGCTTCCAGCCGGCACGTCCCCATCCTGGGGGCGATTGGTGAACCAAAGCTGGAAGTTCCGTTAATGCGGGGCTGGAAGCCCCGCTGCCGGCAAGGATGCCGGCGTTACGGGCGGCGCACCCAACGATACCGGCGGTACGAGGCCAGCATCAGCGTGAACTGACACCTCAAGGAGTCCGATGAACGACAGGTGTCTAGCCCAGGGGACAAGCCCCTGCTTCTTGGTGCTCTTGGTGTCCTGGTGGTGAATCCGGTCATCGTTACGGCAAGATGCAATCTAATGATTGCAAATGCTTTCATTGAGTTTTATACTCCGTGCATGGTGACGGTCACGCACAGAATCGACGAGGATCTCAAGGCGCTGCTGGATCGTTACTGCGAGCAGCATGGGCTGAAGGCTCAAGCCGTGGTACAGGAGGCGATCGCCGAGTGGTTGGAAGATGCTGAAGATATTGAGCTGATTGAAGAACGTCGAAAGGGACCTTGGATTGACTGGGAAGACGTCAAGAACACTTTGTAGGCTTCTCGTTCATGCTGCGGTCCCCAAAGAAATCGAGGCGATTCCCGCCCCTTTGCGTACACGGGTCAAGAACGTCATTTCCTCGTTGGTCGCAGATCCAATTCCCGTTGGGGCCTCTCGAATCAAAGGAAGAGTGAATGCATACCGCATTCGAGTCGCCAACTATCATATCGTCTACGAGGTCCATGTAACCGAGATTGTGGTTTATGTGGTTGGCGTAGCCCACCGGCGAGAAGTGTACAAGAGAATCCTGCGCCGTAAATGAGTTAACCTTTGTCGCAGGCTGGGTCAACTCCAGACTACTTCTTGAGAAGAGATTCGGGCAGCTCCTTGATATAGACGTCGCGCTTGGGGTACGGGATTTCGATCTGGTGTTCGTTAAGTGCCTGGTAGACAGCTAAGTTGACAGCGTTGGTTACCCGGCCCTTAGACCTTGGGTTCTCGATCCAGCAGCGAATCTCGAGATCCAGGGAAGACTCTCCAAAACCAGTGAACTTCACCCAGGGTTCAGGGAACTTGCAGACGCGTTCCAGGGCCCTGGTCGCTTCCAACATTACTGACTGGGCCTTGACAACATCTGATCCGTACGCCACCGCGACCGGAATTCGGAGCCGTTGCTTGGTCCATCGGCCGGAAGACTCGTTAATGATTTTCGAACTGGCAATGACAGAGTTGGGAATCGTCACTTCAATGTCATCTCGAGTCAAGATTCTGGTACTCCGGAGGCCTATCTTCGTCACTTCCCCGCGCTCTTTACCATCCAGGACGATGTAATCCCCCAGCTTATAAGGAGCGTCAGCCATGATTGAAATGCCGGCAAACAGGTTCCCCAAGGTGTCTTGTGCGGCGAGACCGATGGCAACAGCGGCAATCCCTGCGGTAGCCAACCAGCCGAATGGATCAACTCCCCAGGCCACCAAAACAAAGTAGATGGCGAGAGCAATCAATACGAGCTTTGTGGCAGTTTCGAAAAGTGGACGCGTGGCAGGCTGGATTGCACGGACACGCTTGGTGTCTCGTGTCAGCCAACTGTAAACAATTGTTGATGCCTGAACGCCGAAAGTAACCCAGATCAGGATCACAAGAGTCGCGACGGAATTCTTCCAGAACCAGCGAATCGATTCGGAAGGAGCAACTAGAAGAAAGGACAGGCTCAGTCCAATCAAAAGAACCGTGACGAAGACGGGGCGGTGAAGGATCTGGATCAACCGGTCGTCGAGCTCAGACTTCGTCCTAAGCGCGACACGCATGATCACTCTGCTGATGATCCAGTCGCTGAGCTTTGCCAGAGCGAAAGATAGAACAACTGCTACCAGGGCCTGGATATAGACGTTATCTGCAAAGACAGAAAGACTTTTCTTGAGTGATTCAACCAGAGCACTTCCTTCCAACATTTTCAGTCAACCCTCCTGTCTTCGTACCGTCAAGCGACGGAAATCCTGCCCACCAACCGGCATATATCACGGGCCCCAACCCAATGCTACCTGGATCAGTCGGATGGCTATTGGTATTCTACTAACTTTCCTAGTCTGAGAAAGGGCAGAAGCATGACGCGAAAAACTATAATATTGGGTTCCGGCTGTGCTGGTTCCACAGCCGCCATCTACGCTGCACGAGCCAACCTCGACCCGTTGGTACTGGAGGGACATGAGCCTGGCGGGCAGCTTTCGCTAACCACGCTGGTCGAGAACTATCCAGGATTCCCTGAAGGAGTGATGGGTCCCGAGCTGGTTGACAACATGAAGAAGCAGGCCCAGCGCTTCGGAGCTGAATACAAGATGGAAGGGGCCGGCAAGGTCGATCTCGACAGCAGGCCTTTTATTGTAGAAACGGATTTGGAACAGTACGAGACACATACGATCATCGTTGCTGCCGGCGCCTCCGCCAAGTTTCTTGGGCTCGAGTCGGAGAAGAAACTGCTGGGACGAGGCGTTTCAACTTGTGCCACTTGTGATGGCTATTTCTTCCGGGGACAGGAGGTTGTCGTTGTCGGTGGTGGTGACACGGCGATGGAAGACGCCCTGTTCCTGACAAAACATGCCGAGAAGGTCACAATCATCCATCGACGTGATGAGCTACGCGCGTCGAGATTCATGGCGGTGCGTGCAGAGGCTAACTCGAAACTGGAGTTCCTCTGGGACACGATAGTTGTTGACATCTTCGATGTCGAAAAGGGAGCTGTCGAAGCCGTCCGGCTCAAGAATGTCAAGACCGGTGAGGAGTCGGTGTTTGAAACTCACGGAGTCTTCGTCGCGATCGGGCACAAACCGAACACGGAGGTCTTCGAAGGCAAACTGGAGCTGAATGAGAACGGTTACCTGATCGTGAAGAAAGGCTCTAAAACGTCAGTTGAGGGGGTGTTTGCTGCCGGAGATGTGCATGACCACGAGTATCGCCAGGCGATAACGGCTGCTGGAGCCGGGTGCCGGGCGGCGATCGAATGTGAGCGATACCTGCAACTGCAAGGGATTGATTGAGACTTCGAACTTCGAACTTCGACCGACGGCGGTCGGCGTGTTTCGGGTTGTTACTCAAACCACAACCGCCAAGCTCAAAGCTCGAAATCGGAAACCGCAAATTGAAAATGGACTCACGCAAAGGCGCCAGGGTGTTTCACGCCAAGAACGCAGAGAGCGCAAAGGGAGTGGAAAAGGTGCTCGACTACGACTTCAACAAGGCTGGTCTAAAAGGGAAGAACCTGCTGATCGCCGGCGGCACAGGGGGGCTGGGACGTGCGGTTGTTGCCTTACTGGCTGGTGATGGAGCCAACCTGCTCGTTGGTTACAAAGATAATCGTGACCGTGCCCTCGAACTGCAGAACACTCTCCGGACGGCTCACGGAGTCGAGATTGGCCTTGTTGGCGGAGGCGTAACGACCGCAGAAGGCCGTTCCCGGTACTTGCAGGCTGTCCGGGAGATGGAAGGGCCCCTGTACGGTCTCGTATGTCTGACCGGTGATCCGGCCCGGGTGAAGTTCGATCAGGCCACGGACCAGGATATTCAGGAGTCGATGGCGGTCAACTACG
>JAUVSF010000383.1 GCA_030597245.1 Acidobacteriota bacterium | reverse complement strand
TTCTCGACGGCGATCAGGAATGCCCAGACTCTCCTCATAATAATCCCGGGCTTTCATCCGCGCCTCGAGTGCCTTTCCCGGCAGGCCTTCCTCTTCGAGTATCATGCCAAGTTCCTTGTAGGAATTCGCCAGGTTGCTGGTCGTAAACGGATTCGTTTGGGCGGGCTCGATAGCGGACGTGAAGTACTGGATGGCCTTCCCCTGGAGGGACCTGGCTTCATCCAGGTTGCCCTCCTTGCGCACGTTCATGCCCTCCGTCAAGTAGAAGCCTCCCAAATTGCTCAAAGGAACAGACTTCTGCGGATCAAGCTCGGCGGCCCGCATGGTCAACTTCAAACCTTCGTCGTGACGACCTTCACGGTCGTAGGTCAAGCCCAGATTGACATTCGCCCGGTAGGAGTCGGGAGCGCTCTTATAAGTAGCCGCCCAGAGAGTTCTTCGATTCTTCCAATCACCATTCCTGGCTATGACGAGCGCTGAGCAAGCTATCACAATCACTCCCAGGATCGCCCCAACCCACTTCCTCTGCATCCTGGTTGAAAGAACCGAAACGCCAACGCCACCAACAAGCGAGGCTCCCACCAGAGGCAGATACAAGAAATGGTCTGCTGCAATCTCATGGAATGGAATCAATTGAAGCACGGGCGCTAACGTGACAGGAAGCCACAGGAGCCCAACACTGAGATATGCATTCCTGCGGAAAACCCACAGACTAATCCCAAGGTATGTGCTAACCACAAAGACTGCGAAAAGCGTGGCAGGTTCCATTAAACCGGTTGAAATTGGGAACACTCCTCCGGTGTAATCGGCTATCAGCGGATGAGGGAAAACAATGAGTTTCAAGTAATGCACAAAAAGCTTGAAGGCCGTCCCAAGATGAGTTGAAAGGGACCCACCCCAGAAGCCTTCCATCCGACTCGCCCGATTGACGAAAACGGCGCCGAACAGGGCCAAGATAGACAAAAGGGTAAAAGCCCCATACAGCCAAGGCCGGCATCTGACAGCCCAAAACAAAGCTCGAAAGATCGAAGGTCGTCCATCTGATTCCTCGTTCCATTCCCTGAGTGCATCAACGAGCAGCAGTATCAGGGGAAACACTATGGCCACCTCTTTGGAAAGGATAGCCATCAGGAAACAGGCAAACGCAATCGCGAACTTCGAATAGTCTCCATTGCGACTTCTGAGGTACAGGTTCAATCCGAGCAGGATAAAGAAAGCTGCCAACAGGTCCTTTCTACCAGAGATGTAAGCGACCGCAGCGCTTTGAACCGGATGGACCGCGAAGAGAAGCCCAGCACTCCCTGCAATCAGGTTTGATCGCGTCAGCTTAAGAAAAAGGAAGTAGACAAGGAGGACATTCAGGCCATGCAATAGAACGTTGACCAAATGGTAGCCAAATGGATTCTCACCCCCAATCGCGTAATTGACGGCATAGGTCAACGTCCGAACCGGGCGATAGCCGTCCCAGTAGACGATTGAAAACCAGTCCAAATCCCTAACGTTCGGGTTCTGCAGAATGAGGGTAACATCGTCAAAAACGAAGTCATGCCCCAACGTATTCAGATAAAGACCCACACTGAGGAGGAATAGCCCTACGCCGATCCACAGTTTCCACGAAGGAGTCTGCGAGGGAATCTTTCGATGAGGATGCCTGTTTGAAGGAGTCTTCCTAGACATCTACCCCGCGTCCCCGTACCTCGCTTACCAGATCGAGTAGATTGTCTATGGCTTGGTTCCAACTCATCCTTTGGCGAAACTCCCTGATATTTTCTTGAAATTCCTTCTTCTTCCTGGCCTCGAAATAGTGAATGATCTTTTCCGCAAGCGCTTCTGCGTTTCCCGGTGGAACGAGACAGCCCGTCTCCCCTTCTATCACGATCTCCGAGAGGCCCCCTACATCAGAGGCAATGACAGGGACGTCAAACTGGTACGCTGCCGATACAACTCCGCTCTGGGTTGCCTCAACATAAGGCAGCACCACTACGTCTGCACTTCGGAACACATGCGGTACTTCCTCGTTGCTGATGTAGCGATCGATCCAGGTAACTTGATCCACCAGGCCGTTCTTGTGCACCAGTCGTTTAAAGGGTCGAGGATCGACGTAAAACTCGCCCGCTATTGTAGCTTCAAACGGCATTCTCCCCCGCAACAGGGCCAACGCCTCGAGGAACGTCTCCAGCCCCTTATAGGGCCTGATTTTCCCGAAGAAGAGTAATCGAGGAATCTCGCTCTCAGATGCGGGTACATCATCCCAGCGCTGATAGAACTCGAACAGGGGAAGAAAGATCTTTCTGACGGGACTAGCGGGCCTGAACTCCTTCAGCAACCGGACGAGCCCCTCGGCATGAACCAGAAAGCCGTCCGCATGATTGAAGGAACGTTGCACGAGGAGACGTTCGATCGCTTCACGCCCAAAGAACTGAACCTCTCCATGAGAGAGGATGTTGTGGCATAGAAAAATAACCGGAATTTGGGACTGGGCCTTCACTGCTCTGCAAATACTCGAGTAGGCCAACCCGAAAAATGGTTGCCACCACTGGAAGACTATCGCGTCAGGTGCATATTCCAGAATCCTCCGAGCAACCGCAGACCAGCTGGAGGGTCGGAGTGAGTCAAGAATCCCCTCTCCTGGCACTATAAAAGGCTCCCGGCTCGAATCCGTCTGGGTTTTTCCCGGAAATAAGAAAGCAGGATACTGGCGTCGAAAGGTAATCAGCAGAGCCTCATGCTCAACCGAAAGCGCCCTGAACAGCGCAGAGTTATACTGCGCTATCCCTCCCCGAAACGGGTGTGCAGGGCCCACTAAGGCGAATCTCATTCTCTCGCTGCTCTATGCTTTCCAGATGGTTTCCACCAGCGCCCGACCCCCTGTACCACCCGCTTACGATGTGACAACATGAACCTCTGAACCACTCAGAGCTCAGCGCCTGCTCTCCAACGAAGGTGCGACAGCGGAATCTTCGCCCATCTGCGCACGAGATTCAAGGATCTCCCGGATCGAATAGTCATCCTCTCGCTTGGCAGAATAGGCAATCATTTCTGCCAAAAGGCCAAACAGAACGAATTGAAGGCCAATAATCATAAGAAGAACACCGAGTATGAAAACGGGACGATCCTGAATCCAACGCCCGTAAAACCAGCCAATAGTCAAATAGGCTTCGATCCCGAGACCGATTGTCCACAGGGTGAGACCGAAAACTCCAAAAACGTGTAAGGGCTTTCGGCTGTACCGAGTCAACATGATGACGGTAAACAGGTCAAAGAATCCTCCCAGCAACCGTGAAGCCCCGAACTTACTGGTGCCGAATTGCCTCTGGTTGTGAACAACCGGGACTTCCGTCACCAGGAAACCTCGATAGCTGGCCAGCACTGGGATATACCGGTGCATTTCTCCGTATACTTTGATTTCCTCGACTACTTCCCGCCGATACGCTTTGAACCCGCAGTTCATATCGTGTAACGGAACGCCCGTCATAAAGGAAGTTACAAAATTAAATACCTTCGAAGGGATCCTCTTGCTCAACGGGTCCCTGCGTTCTTTCTTCCATCCCGAGACCAGATCGGCTCCAGTGTCAAGCCTCTCAATGAGCTTGTGCATTTCAGAAGGCTCATCCTGAAGGTCCGCATCCAGCGTCACAATGACCTCTCCGGTCGAGTAATGGAATCCAGCAGAAAGAGCGGCCGACTTGCCGAAGTTTCGACGAAATCGGATGATCGTCACCCGAGGATCGAACGACTGAATCTCCTCCAGGATCTCTGCAGATCCATCAGTACTCCCATCGTCTACGTAAATGATCTCGGCTTCAGCGTCGAATCTCTTCAACTCCTCGACTATTCCCGCATGTAACTGCCGAAGAGACTCTTTCTCGTTGTAGAGAGGGACGATAACAGATATGCTTTCCATCGGTTCAGATCTGGCAGCAAAAACCGCCCCGATTATAGCACAGGGGGCTCTGACCGCCGACAGAATGGCTCAGTAATCAGGAGAGCTTTAGAGGTACATTCTTCGATGAAAATCTTGATCACAGGAGGAGCAGGGTTCATAGGCTCACACCTTGCGGAGTACTTCATCCATCAAGGACATAGAGTCTTCGTAATTGATGACCTTTCGACAGGTGAAATCGAAAACATCGTACACCTGAAAGCGCACCCTCACTTCCATTACGTGATTGATTCCATCATGAACGTACCTGTCACTGCGGAACTCGTGGACCGTGCTGACATGATCTTCCACCTCGCAGCTGCCGTCGGTGTCAAGCTCATCGTTGAGAGCCCGGTTCGAACCATCGAAACCAATATTCGGGGAACCGAGATTATCCTTGAACAGGCAAACAAGAAGAATAAGCCTGTTATCATTTTTTCGACGTCCGAAGTCTATGGCAAGAGCGAGAACGTCCCCTTTTCGGAAACGAGCGACCTCGTGCTTGGTCCGACCACGAAAGGTCGCTGGAGCTATGCCTGCAGCAAGGCGATCGACGAATTTCTGGCCCTGGCATATTGTGGTGAGAAAGGGCTTCCAGTAATCGTGGTCCGACTATTCAACACTGTCGGCCCGCGCCAGACGGGAAGATACGGCATGGTACTACCGACGTTTGCTGGTCAGGCCTTGCGAGGAACTCCGATCACCGTCTTTGGCGATGGAACTCAAACTCGATGTTTCGCACACATCTCAGATGTCGTCAGTGCCCTGGATCGACTCTGTCACACCGGAAGTGCCTTTGGGGAAGTCTTCAATATAGGGAATGACGAGGAGATCAGTATGCTCGAGCTCGCCCGGAAGGTTAAGGAGATTGCAGGAAGTTCCTCGAGAATCGAACTCATTCCATACGAGCAGGCTTACGAAGCTGGTTTCGAGGATATGCCACGACGTGTTCCAGATCTTTCGAAGATCAAAAGCGCGATCAATTACCGCCCGAAAATGTCAATCGACGCCATTGTGACTAGTGTAGTCGACTCCCTGCGAGGGGATTGAGCTTCCGGATTCACCACCAAGACACCAAGGGCACCAGGGGCATAAGGTAAACCCTTGATTCTTGGTGCTCTTGGTGTCTTGGTGGTGAGTTTCAGCTTCCTTTGCCCCGGAGGACAACCTTGATCGTCTCCAGGATGATCATGAGATCCAGTAAGA
>JAUVSF010000706.1 GCA_030597245.1 Acidobacteriota bacterium | reverse complement strand
TCTCACGCTGCCCCAAGAGAACGTGCACCGGCTCCCCGACCGGTTAGATACGGCGATGGCGCTTTTTACCGAACCGCTGGCCGCGGCTCTCGAAATCCAGGAGCGGATCGACATCGGCACGTCTGATCGTGTCCTCGTCGCGGGTGACGGCAAGCTCGGTCAACTGATCGCTCTCACTCTAGCCCGACTTTCGCTATTCGGGGCGAATATCAGAAAAATTGAGGGTGTGTAATGCCGTAGGTGCTTGAGCATCAATGACCGAGATGTCGAGCCGGGTGTGGGTGAAGACCTACCCTATTGACATACATTGGCCTGGTGGGAAAAGATGGCTGCATGTTCCTGCGTGCAACCAACCGCAAAAAGGACGGCAAGGATCACCGATACTACAGTGTGGTTGAAAACCGCCGTTTACGAACCGGCAAACGGGTCCAGAGGACGTTGCTGTATCTGGGGGAGATCAACGACAACCAGCAGGCTGCCTGGACCAAAGCCATCGATGTAGTTGAAGGATGCAGACATCGACAGGCGGCACTGTTTCCGGAAGACCGCCGGATTCCCGATGGCGTGTCCAATGGTCTGCAGTTGCAAATGAGCCGTCTTGAACTGTGTCGGCCGCGGCAATGGGGCGCCTGCTGGTTGGCATGCGTATTGTGGGACCTGCTGGGGTTAACCGAGTTCTGGCAGGAACGTCTGCCACCCAGCCGCAAGGGCGTCGAGTGGCGGCATGTGCTCCAAACTCTGGTGAACTACCGTCTGATCGATCCGGGCAGCGAATGGAGACTGCATCGGTACTGGTACGATCACAGCGCCATGGGGGATCTGTTGGGCGAGGACTTCAGCATCGCACAAAAAGACACGCTCTACCGCTGCCACGACAAACTGTTGAGCCACAAGGACGATTTGTTTCGGCATCTGCGCGATAAATGGGAAGATCTCTTCGACGCTAAATTCGAAGTGCTGCTTTACGATTTGACCAGCACTTACTTTGAAAGCGATCCGCCCTTCGGGGACAAGCGGAAGTTCGGATACAGCCGGGACAAACGAAGCGACTGCGTTCAGGTCGTCATCGCACTGGTCGTAACGACAGAAGGATTTCCTTTGGCATATGAGGTTTTGAACGGGAACACGCAGGACAAGACCACGCTGCGCGCCATGCTTGACAAAATCACCGAATGTCACGGTCAGGCGGAACGTATTTGGGTGATGGACCGCGGGATCCCCACCGAAGAAGTTCTTGAGGAGATGAGAAGCTCCAAGGAGCCGGTCGGATATCTGGTAGGCACCCCCCGGGGACGATTGACACGCTATGAGAAGGAACTTCTGCACAGGCCGTGGGAGAAGGTGCGTGAAGGAGTGAATGTCAAACTTCTGCCGAAAGACGGCGAGGTATACATCCTGGCTAAAAGCGAAGGGCGCATGCACAAAGAACGGGCGATGCGGCACAGACGACTTCGCCGACTTCTGAATCGTCTCTTACAACTGCGTCAACAGAAGACGATCGACAGGGACAAGCTGCTGATAAAGCTTGGCGAGGCGAAGAAGGAAGCCGGGCGCTCCTATCACCTGCTTAACATTTATTTGCCTCAGGCAGACCAACCGGTCAACCCGCAAACCTTTCGCTGGAATATCAACAGGGACAAATACCGTCGCACCTACCGACGAGACGGTTGTTACCTGTTGCGGAGCAATCAGACCTCAGCGGATCCCGCAGAACTTTGGAAGCAGTACATGGTGCTGACGGAGGTGGAGGAAGCGTTCCGCAATCTCAAAGGGGACCTGGCCGTACGCCCGATCCATCATCAGCTCGAAAGCCGCATAGAAGCGCATATCTTCATCGCTTTCATAGCCTATTGTCTGCATGTGACCCTCAAGCAGTTGGCCCGGCGACACGCGCCGGGCCTGACACCCCGCTCCATCCTTGAACAGATGAAAACCATTCAGATGATAGATGTACATATCCCGACAACGGACGGTCGTGTTCTCGAGATGTCAAGATATACACGGCCGGAAAAAGCCCAACAGTTGTTGTTGGCCAGGCTTCAATTGACGTTACCTGCTCAGCCCCCACCCGAAATCAGCGGGAGACAAATCGGGCGCTGTGGTGAAGACCTAGGTTAATGTTGTCCGAATTTTAAAGGAGTTACGATAATTTACACGCCGAATAGCGAAAGTCGGGCTAACCGGGAGCCATCAGCCGCGGTTGCACGAGGCGATCAGCCAGTCCCTGGCAGGCCGCACCGCCATGCTGACGTTGTGGCCTTTTTCACTTCCTGAGCTTCGCCGCTATAAGACTGATTGGCCACCGTTCGATTTGATCTTCCGCGGGTGTTTTCCCCGGCTTCACGAGGAGGGACTCGAACCGCGCAGGTTCTTCAACAGCTACCTGCAAACATATGTAGAGCGTGATGTGCGCGCCTTGATCCAATTGCGCGACTTGGCGCAATTCCATAAATTCCTCGCCCTCCTGGCGGGCCGGGTGGGCCAG
>JAUVSF010000585.1 GCA_030597245.1 Acidobacteriota bacterium | reverse complement strand
CGAAGTCGTACTGTCGGATGGCAGCAAAGAAAGCAAGGCATCTGTCCGGCTGGCAAATTGCCCAGAGATGAGAGTGTCACAGGATTTCTGAATGGGTCTCGAAGAGGGATCTTCATCCTCCGACGCGACAAGCTTCCCGGCTTCATTGAAGCAGTCGACAGGCATCGTTACACCGACTTACAGTCCTTCCTTGGCCTTGAACAATACAAAAGACTTGAGAATGCCATAAAGCAGGCCGAAGCTTTGCTCGAAAGAGAAGTTTCTGGCGAGCAGTCTCGATCTGACGTGACGCAGAAGCAGTTTCTTGCTGCATTACATGGGTTCTTGGCGAAGGACACCCGATCCGCGGCCTCCTGGACCTGCAATTGCTCCCGTTCCTGCAGCCAAGCACGCTCCACGCTCGAATCCAGGTCGATCCGAACCTGTTTCTTTCCTTCCAGCGAGTAGAAGAACTCGTGCGGCCAGCCGAGACACGTGTTCCGTGACAATGACGGCATCTACAGCCACCCAGTCCGGCCGTTGCTTGGATTTCGTGGCGGCCTACTGCTCGTCTCTCTGTCATGGCACAGCTGGTGCTGGTGTTTTGAGCCACGCCAGGTTAAACACGTAATGGTTCTTACTGCTGATTAAATGAATCAGCCGGTTTGCTGTCTGGCAGGCGGAAAGGTATCCAAAGGTCTCCGCACTGCCGGCACTCATCGTGAAAGTCATCCGATCGGTGGTTTCCATCTCGCGGGGAGGTCCATCGTCACTGATCAGGCGCCGGGTAGGCCAGGTCTCGCCTTCGTCGAAAGAGAGTGCTGCGAAAACACCTGACACTGGGCGTTGTTTGCCAGAGGCGTCCGTGATCATCATGTCTTGTCTGTTTGGCTGTGTCCGAGCACCACAGAAGGAAACAAACAGCAGTGGTCCTTCTTTGAGCCGTAGCAAGACCGGCCGCTGCATACCCCGAACAGCCTGGAAAGGGCTTCCGCTATAAGTCCAAGTCTCACCCATGTCGCTGGAAATACTCTTGGGCATCATACCGTCTATGTTGTCTCCGCGTCCGAGTGCCATCAGTTGGCCGTCTCTGAGTTGAACGACTCCCGCGTGGATCCCGGCGATCCTGCCGCCGGCATCGGCCCAGGTTTGGCCGTTGTCCCAGCTCAGGATCACGGTTGAGCCAGGGTTGGCATCAGACACCAGTACAATACATCCTTCTCGGGTGCGAAATACCGATTCAACCGGCATCTGCCGCTCTTTGTGCTCCGGACCGATTAACCGCGCCTTAGACCAGGTCGCGCCATTGTCCACTGACCTACGCATCAGGAGTGCGAGGTTTCCGATATAGTTGGCTCCAGTCGAAAGGCCAACGAACTGATAGATGGTGCTTTTCCCATCGAACCACATGGCGGGTGCGTGGTCGTTTCGATCGGGCGCATCCCAAAACGGGGAAGCCTCATCCCACTCTTTTTGACCGTAACGTAAGCGACTCGCCAGCAGGCTCAGTTCGCGGCCCCTCTCCTGGACGCAGGTGTACCAGATCGCGAGCAGATCTCCATTCGGACACTCGACCAGGGCTGGATCATGGTTGTGATGGGAGAACATGGGACCGAAGGATTCGGGCGGAATCTTGACGTATTTGCGCGGTCCGGAAAAATAGGGCGTACTTGGGTCGGGTCCCTGGGCAACGTCGCTCGGAATGCTCTGCTTGACATTGCGCTGGTGCGGTTGGGGTGGAGGTGGAGGGAGCGGCTTCGTTTTGGGCATTGGACCGAGTGCCACCCGGAACCCGATCAGGCCGTGCTGATCATCTGGAGGCGTGCCCATTCGATTCTCCGAGCGCAGGTAGTAGACTTCGGTGGAGTGACTGCCGCCGCGTGTGACGCGGAAATCTCCGTCTGCGCGTCCCACCGGATCGACCTGATCACCCTTTTCATAAGGGCCGTACCTGTCATAAACCCACTCCTCGACATTGCCATGCACGTCGTAGAGGCCCCAGGCATTTGGTGGAGTCTGGCCGACGACCAAAGAGACAATCTGAGCGGGTGGGTAACGGCTTTGTGTGGCGTTCTTCAGGTAAACCTCGGGTAGGGTCTCACCCGTATGAAAGGGGGTAGTGGTTCCGGAACGGGCGGCATACTCCCATTCCGCCTCCGTTGGCAGACGGTAAGGCAGCCCTTCTTTCTGGGACAGCCATTGGCAGAAACGCGTTGCATCATTCCAGCTGACAAATACAACCGCCTCGTCATCGGCTTTTGAAATTCCGTGTTTTCCACGCAGCTTGCGGTGCTCAGGATCGAACTGTTCATATTGCGCGTTGGTCACCTCGAATGCGCCCAGGTAGAAATGCTGGCTGATCTTGACACGGTGTGCCGGGTGTTCGTCAAAATCGCCGGACAGGCGCCAGCTCGCAATCCGCTGTGACCTCCCTATCTTACCCACTACTTGCTCGGTTAAAGGAGTGTCTCCGATGCCCATCAGGAAAATGCCCGGTTCAATCCGCACCAAGCGCATCCCGATGGCGTTCGTATACTCTTTCCCCCCGGGCATTTCCGCGGCCATCCCTGCTCCCGTCAAAACGACTAGTAACGTCGACAGCAGAGGGATCATCCTTTGGTGGAACCTCTTCCGCACGGGGCTTTGGCCGGAGAACTGCAATAGCCTTTTCATCTTTAATGTCTCCATAGTCTTGTAACCCACACTTGAGAACGGCCCGGTATGTGCCGGTAACCCCATGCCAGGGCGCGGCGGCTAAGGGCCGTCTCGTTCCCGTTTGAACCACGAATGCTGCTATCCATTTCAGAAAAACCTTCCCGTATCTGTCTCAGGCCCGCAAGGGAGCGATTCCACACAGTGTAGCAAGACCATCATTTGCGGCTCTGTGACCACTTGGGATGTAGCCGGGCAGGGAATGAGCCCAGCGACCAGAATAGCGTGGTCGCGCCGTAGTCCAGCCACGGCAATGACGGGCACCAAACCAAAAGCAGCCGGATTCAACTTCTGCAAGTCTTCCTTCAAATTAGTCTCACAAACGTTTCGACTCGTCAGTAACTCGAGATATCGGGGAGAACACGAAGCTGTCCCAATTGCTCGTGGATCCAAATCACGGCCCGATCAATCATCCGCTCACCAGCACCAACCTCAATTCGTGTTCTGTAACTCGCTCCATAACCACCTTCGATAGCCGCCTGAATCGTCGGAACGTAGCCGGCATTTCTCCCTTGGCCGCTGTAGGTATATCCGAACAGGAAGGTGTATCGCAGCGGAGAGCGAGCTTTTAGGTCTATTTGATGACTGATAAACACCTCGCCGGGAATCGTCACAAGTGCCGTATCGCCACCCATGTAAATGTAGGTGACCTGAACCGGAATATTCTCGTCGGGTTCAAATCGATGCTTGAAGTCGAAGATTTCTTG
>JAUVSF010000237.1 GCA_030597245.1 Acidobacteriota bacterium | reverse complement strand
GGTGTTCGCTTTGGGGAAACGTATACGGCCAATAACGCCCCTGTTTCCCGTCTCTATAGAAACAATCAAGACGGCACTTTTGTCGATGTACGCGGGAAATCGGGATTGGCCCAGCCTGGCTGGCAAACAGGTGTTTGCATTGGTGACTACGATAACGATGGCTGGGACGACCTTTTCTGCGGTGTTTGGGGGCAGAGCCGTCTTTTTCACAACAACGGCGACGGCACCTTCACAGATGTGACCCGGAAGACCGGTCTCATCAGAGACGAGAAGCGCTGGGCTTCAGGGTGTACGTTTATGGATTACGACCGCGACGGCTTTCTCGATCTCTACAGCGCCGGCTATATTGACCTGGATGTGGAACGGGTTCCGGCACCGGGAGAGAGTGCCGACTGTGTTTGGAAAGGAATACCGGTCCTTTGTGGCCCTCGCGGGCTGCAGGGAGCAGCGGATATTCTCTACCATAACAATGGAAACGGTACCTTCAAGGACGTAACTGGAGAGGCTGGAATTGACGTCGCTGGTCCCAATTACTCGATTACTCCTGTTGCTGCTGATTTCAATAACGATGACTGGCCTGATATTTACGTGGCAGTTGATTCCGAACCCAGCGTTTTTTATGTCAATCAAAAAGACGGCACTTTTGAGGAGTTAGGTATGCTCAACGGTTGTGCCTATAGTGAACACGGCCAGGAGCAAGCGGGTATGGGAATCGGAGTTGGCGACTTCAATGTGGATGGTTGGCTGGATATTTTCAAAACTAACTTTCAGCATGATTCCAGTAATCTCTATCTGAACAACGGCGACGGTAGCTTCCGGGATATCAGTACCATGGCTGGAACAGGTACCAGGACTCAGTTCGTAAACTGGGGAGCCGGTTTCATGGACTATGATAATGATGGCTGGATCGATATTTTTTACGTCACCGGACACGTCTATCCCAGAATTGAGACGTACGAAGTTGACGCTGAATTCAAAACTCCCAGAATTGCCTACCGCAACCTGGGAAACGGGAAATTTCGGGACGAATCACACCGACTTGGACCCGGAGTGCTTGAAAGATTTTCGAGTCGTGGTTGTGCTTTCGGTGATTACGACAATGATGGCGATATCGATGTAGTTGTCCTGAATATGAACGACCCTTATTCTCTGCTTCGGAACGACGGCGGGAATAAGAACAGCTGGATCAAGATCAAGTTGATCGGGACGGTTGGAAATCGTTCTGCTATTGGTGCTCGTGTCAGAGTAGTAACTGGAAGCCACTCTCAAATTGATGAGGTGCGCAGTGGAGGCAGTGTGATGTCGCAAAATGATCTGCGTTTGCATTTCGGGCTGGGGAGTTCAACCCGCGTGGCTCTGATCGAGGTCAAGTGGCCAATGACTGGAAAGACCGAACACTGGGAAAACATCGATGTCAACCAGATCATAACGATCCGAGAAGAAAAAGGAATCCTCAGGAAAGAGGGTTAGAAGATCCCACCAGAATGAGGAGATTGTTCACGAACTCTCAAACCATAAATGAGAGTAACAATCTGGAAACTTCTGTAGGAAAGAGGTTGAATTCAGATCTGCGGAGTTGCCGGTTTTGTCTTTTTGACACCTGCTGGCTCATGACTTAACGTTTACCAATTTCTTGGGAAGAGGCAATGAGAATTCCACTGAATCTTTTTATACTTCTTGCGCCAATAGCTATCTTCGGAACAGCCTGCACGTCGGGCGGTCTCGGAATAGAGAACCTACCATTGATCGAGACGCAAGAGAGCGGAAGGATGATGCCGTATTACCCCGCTGATGGTGTGGTGGCTGGAGTTAATCCGCCGGGGTTTTTCTGGCCGGTGCGCGAAGATGCAGAAGCCTACAACTTTCTGCTCTTTTCGGAAGACGATGAGAACCCACTAATTCAGCAAGACGGTTTAACCTCGTCTATCGCGATTTTGAAAGACCCTCTACCGGCGGGAAAGTATGAATGGCAGGTTGTTTTTGTAGATGAACTCGGTCAATGGTTCGGACGTGCGAAAAGAAGAAGTTTTGCCGTGGAGGGAGAAACGCAGGAGCTTGCAATGCCGGATGTGGGAGCCCTGACGGCCCGGCTTTCGAATGTGCGGCCTCGCATTTTCCTGGCAGACGACGGGGATTTGGCAAAGCGGATTGCTGCTTTAGCCGATTCGGGGGATGCAACCTGGAAGTATTTCATTTCCCGGGCAAATCTGGCTCTGGACGAACCGCTCTATCCTGAACCTGCTCCCTACAAGGACGGAGAATTCGAGGTGGGTGAGTGGAGAAGAATCTACACTCCGGGGAAACGGGGCAGTGCCCATCTGCTCAGGCTGGCCCTGGCCTGGAGAGTAACCGGTGAAGAGAAGTATCTGGCTGGTGCGAGAAAATGGCTTCTGCACCTGTCCGACTGGGATCCGGACGGCATCACGAGTTATAACCTGCCCCTGTCTGATGGATCAACCGGAAACGACGAAGCGGGCATGCCGATGCTCGAACGCATGGCGATTGCCTATGACTGGATAGGAGAACGCCTCACTGAAGAAGAACGAAAGAAAGTGCTGGAATGTTTGCGCCGCCGGGGAAACCAGATTCTGGAGCACTACCGCGAAGTTGATTTCATCTCCGCACCCTGGTCCAACCATGACGTGAGGGTCCTGGCCTTCCTCGGGTTTGCCGCTCTATCGTGTTTGGGAGAGGTAGACGATGCAGAGCAATGGCTGGACTATGTTCTGAGATGCTACCTGACAACCTATCCCACCTGGGGTTCAGACGATGGCGGTTGGGCACAGGGTTTGAGCTACTGGGCTGCCTACGTTGGCTGGAATACGAACTTCGTCGTGGCGTTTCAGGGAGCCACTGGAATTGATCTCTTCAGAAAGCCGTTCTTCCGTAACAACGGGTACTTCGCCGTGTACTTCCATCCGCCCTATGCCCAGCGAGGTGGTTTCGGTGACAATGGCGGGGCCGCACCCAGTATGCCGGAGAAGCTGCTGCTTCAGAAATATGCCTCCGCCATGCATGATCCAGTCCTCTTATGGCAGAGCGAACAGATTGTCGTGACCGATGGGATTGACTCCAAGCTCCAGGTTTCCGAGAAAGATCCGGACTGGAAGGAGTGGCACGTCGAAGATGTATTTAGTCTGATGTGTCCCAAACCAGAGGATCTCGTACCCCAATCGCCCGCCGGTCTCCCCGGTTCCAAATGGTTAAAGGATATCGGTTGGGTAGCCTTCCACTCGGAACTTGGGGATTCTGAACAGGATGTCTGGGCCCTGTTCAAGAGTAGCCGCTACGGGAGTTTCAGCCATAGCCATGCCGACCAGAACAGTTTTCAACTGAATGCCTGGGGTCGTGCTCTGCTTATCGACTCGGGTTATTACCCATGGTATAGCAGTCCGCATCACAACCTCTGGACACGACAGACACACGCTCATAACGCTGTGCTGGTGAACGGCCTCGGCCAGGGCAGCAGCTCGATGGACGCCTCTGGGAAGATCGAGGAGTTCCATACCAGGGAAGGGCTTACTGTGACCATGGGTGAGGCAGCCAGGGCTTATAACGTACCGATGAACGAATTCACTCGAGAGCAGTGGCAGGAACATCTTTCGGGAACACCGGTTCCGGCTGACAACAATAAAGTGCTTACCGCCAGACGGACATTGGCGTTTCGCGGAGAAGGTGAGATGGCCTGGCTGGCTGTCCACGACTTTTTGGCTACAGAAGAGCCCGCTACTTTCCAGTTCCTGCTGCACGCGCTTGAGAAGATGGATTTGGAACCAGGTACAGGATCTCTTACGGTGAAAAATGGGGGAGTGCACTGCCTGGTGCGGCTCCTATGTTCCGAACCTGTCGTCTTCGACCAGACCGACCAGTTTAACCTGCCTCCTGAAGAAAGATTCCAAGGGGCCGCGAACCAGTGGCATTTCAGTGCCGGCACTCAGAACAATGCCGCCGAGGTAAAGTACTTTGCGGTTATGGTCCCGTTCAAAGCTTCGGAGGGCCCTCCCCGGGTTGAAGTTGTTCAGGAGGAAGACTGGCGCGGATTCGAAATCAACGGCGAGCGTGTTCTGGCCTGGTGGGGCGAAGGGGAAACCGGCAATGGAGCAGGTAAGCCGGATCCCGGAAGAATCTGGATTGATTGGACCGATAAGGGGATCAAGAAAACGGATCTCTTCTGAAGTTAGGTAGCTATCAGCGGGGGATTTTTCGGAGCAGGAAAGGAGTGAACCACAAATTCACGAAATCACGATGAGCCGGTCGAGTCTTAGATCATCGAACGCGACGGGCATGCTCTTTGTCAGGCGAGGAGCCACTGTGCGCTTGAACTCGAAACCAAATCGTCGTCACACATGAGCGACAAGCAGGTCCCACTCTGGTCTGGTGCCATCTTCGGGCTTTCAAGAAACCGAAAGTTCTGCTTACAGGCAAGTGTAAGCAATATCCACTTTGGCACTACAAGATCGCCCTGATATCGTTAAAGGTCAAACCGTCCCGTGGAACCGGCAGGGGGCAGTTCACAGTGGAGGTGTCGCAATGACAGCAGTAATGAAGCTGGTGGTGGGCGCCCTGTTGGCGCTCGGTCCGGGAGCCGCCGAGACTCTGACCGTTTCCAACCGGACACTGCAGGTCCAACTCCTTCATGAGGAGGACTTTGAGGGCGTCGTCGATCGCTGGCGCTTTGACGGCCGCGGTCGTCAGTGGATCGAGGATGGACGGCTTCAGATGAGCGCCGACGGCTTCGAGTGTACTGCCTGGTTCACCGAACAGATGGAGGGCGACCTGCTGATTACCTACCAGGCGCGCATCCTGGAACCGGTGGACGCCAACAACATCAACGTGTTCATCCTGGGTATGGGACCGGATGGCGGGGATGTCCTCAATGTGCTTTTGACGGGCAGCTACCCCGAATACCACAAGCTTCCGAATTACATCTGGACCTTCACCCGCTCGCACACACGCTTGCGGAAAGACCCGGGCTTTCACCTGCTCTCGGAAGACAAGAAGACGCTTCCGGTACCCAACCGGACCTATCAGTTCGCCGTGACCATCGACGGCGGGAAGATCCGCTGCTACATCGACGATCGGCTGATTCACTCCTACGACGATCCCAACCGCCACCGCACCGGAAAGCTCGCTTTCCGCACCTTCCACACCCGCCTGTGGTGGGACAACCTGCGCGTCTACCGAATCATCTCCGGTGGTCCGCGGTCCGCGCCCTGAGATCTATAGCGCTTCGGTCTTTTCGCCGAGGTGATGTCCGTCGATGGTCAAGTCAGCCGTGAAGAACTCCCGCCTACTCTAAACCGTCGAAGATCGAGCTTTCTTCAGCCGGTACCGGAACCACGGATTTGATGAGGGAAAGTTTGCCGTTATCCGCGTGATAAACTCCCTGGCTCTGGAAATTACGAAGTGCGTACTCGGCCCAATCCAGACAAGTCCCATCAGTGCCTGGAAGGGGTTTGGCACCGATCGGTTCCAGATCGATCGTCGGAGGATAGGACTCTCCGGCCAGGGCATAGAGTTTTTTCGCCTGCCAGGGCTCCAATCCCAACCGGGTCAGCTCGGGCCAAAGATCCTTTTCTCCTCCTGCCGTTTCAAAAGCGGGGATTCCGGCTCTCCCCGACAGTTTGTGGCCCGGTTTGTCGTAGTCGCCAAAAACACCGTCATGAATAATGACGACGTCCGGCCGGTAGGCACGGATGACGGCAACCATATGTCGGACTACATTTTCCTCACCTTCCCACAACCGTTCCGTGAAGTGGTAGTAGTCACTTCCATTGTTTCCGTTTTCAAATTCGTCGAAATAGGTGGTTGTCCGTACTCCTGACATTCGCATGGTACGGTGGTGTTCCAGATTGTAGATTTCCCCCCTGTATTCAACACTGTGCGCATCCCGAAGAACTTCCACGTCCACGATCTGCTTCCCTTTGTCGAGGGCGTAATGGGCATTGAATCCTCCCAGTTCGATGGCTGCGTCGTCACCGTGGGCCAGCATGACCAGGACGTCCGCCTTGGGTCGGTCCCCATGTAATGTTTTCCAGTTGTACCCTTGATCATGTGACTCCAGGATCTTCTCACGCTCACCGGCCAGGAGCACTCGCCCCCCGGGATCTGCCCAGACTGCTCGTAGCCAGTCCTGATTGGCGACCGGCCTCAAGGTCCAGCTTTGACCGCCATCTTCAGTGACCAGGATTCGGGTCCCGAGTTCGCTGACTGCAAAACCGGTTTTCGGTGTGGAGAATACGACCCGGCTGAAATCCAGGAATTCCCTGATCTGAGGGTCAATGAACGAAGCCGTGCTTTTCCATGTTCCGCCCTGGTCGCTGGAGATGAGAACCGTCCCATTCTGACCGACAATGCATCCTGTTGGACCTTGGAACCTTATGGCGCGGTAGGAGGGGCGGAATCCATAAAACTGCCGGTCGGAAGGGGCCGCTACCGCCTTCCAGGACTTTCCTCCATCCACGGTTTTGATCAAAGTTTCAGACTCACCTACGGCAAATCCGTGATTCTCATCCGAGAATGTAATGCTGTAAAGCCAACGCCAGGTGCCTGTTGTCGAGAGCTCCCGCCAGGTTGTACCACCATCGGTTGTTTTGAGAAGGAAACCAAGTTCTCCGCAGGCATACCCAGTTCTATCGTCCACAAAGTGAAGACCGAAGATGTGCCGTCCCCGCTCACCGTACTGGCACTCCCATGTCTCTCCCCCGTCTTTGGTATGGAAGATATAACCGAATCCGCCTCGTTCGTCGTGCCTCATCGATTCATTGGTGGCACCCATCCGAATCCGGCCCCCGGCCGCCCAGCCTTCTGATTTGTTCACGAAGACGACCCGGTAAAGGTCTGCATCGGACTCCAGCTCAACCGGTTTCCAGCTTTGACCGCTGTCCCGAGTGATCAGAACCGTTCCCATGGCTCCTACTGCCCAGCCGTTTCGTCCTATGAACTGCAGGTCCAGGATTGCGTGTCCCCCTTGAGCAGGATGGGCAACCGATCTGAAATTGTTAAGTGCCTCGATTGAACCCAGTTGCCGATCCAGTTGTTCGAGCGTAGAACTCGCGTCTCTCAAATCCTCTTGGCTGTTCAGGTTGATTGTCTCCAGGCGCGTTGTCATCTGAGCTCTCAGTTCCGGTTGTTCCCGGAGCCGGATAGTAAACTCGTTCTTCAGATTGTCTATCCTGTGTTCCAGGCCGGCCTTGAGAACATCCAGGCCGGGTCGAGGTATTCCTCCGAGCGAACCGAAAGAATCCGGATTCAGGAAATCGGCACCGGTGTAGGCCCACGCCTGTAGCTCAGACCGACTGCCTGTATCGTCCGAAGCAAGGCGGTTCCGGAAAAGATTGAAGCCCCAGACTGGTGCGCTGTCGATGGGTAGTACGAATGAGTT
>JAUVSF010000098.1 GCA_030597245.1 Acidobacteriota bacterium | reverse complement strand
TAAGGATGAACCGTTCTTCCTGTGGCATGTCTCGCCGCGTTGCCATGTCTGGCTCCATCTGTCTGAGAAATACAAGAACACGACCGGGCCCGGCATCTTCGCCGACGGCATCGCCGACCTGGCTGCTGTGACCCGTGCCTTGCTCGACAAACTCGACGAGCTGGGCATTGCCGACAACACGATTGTTATCTGGTCGACGGATAACGGAGCCGAGATATTCACCTGGCCGCAAGGCGGTAATCACCCGTTCAAGGGTGAGAAAGGACTGACCAACGAAGGCGGTTTCCGCGTGCCTCAACTCGTGCGCTGGCCCGGCAAGATCAAGCCCGGCACGATCATCAACGACATGTTCGCGCACCAGGATTGGATGCCGACTTTGCTGGCCGCAGCCAACGGGGGCAAAGATACCGATATCCAGGCGAGGCTGAAGAAAGGCGGGGTCAAAGCTGACGGCAAGACCTTCAAGGCACATCTTGATGGGTATAACCAGATGGATCTGCTGACGGGCAAGGGGCCTGGCGCACGCGAAGAATTCTTCTACTTCAGTGGTGACGGCGACTTGAACGCCATTCGGGTCGGCGAATGGAAGATCATATTCACAGAGATGTGGGGCAACCTGCCCACCGCGTGGCACAAGACGCCAAGCTGGCCGCTGGTCGTTAACCTGCGCCGGGATCCCTATGAGCGCTTCCATGATCAATCGAGTATGTACTTTAAATGGTGGGCGGACCGGATGTATATCATGGTGCCTGCGCAAGTGAAAGTTGCGGAGCACCTGAAGAGTTTGAAAGAATTTCCGCCGGCCCACGGTTCCAGTCTGAGCCTGGGTAAGATCTTGGACGCTATTCAGTACGCCAAGCCGGCCCAGTAGGGCCGTTTAGGAGGAACAAAACCATGAGGAACAAGACTATCCGGTAGCTGGTTACTACTGGAAGAAACAGGAAACGGCGAGGTGCGAAAGGGAGCGCCTCGTCGAAATCCATTCGCCGTGACTAAGGATTAAGCAAGAGGAGACATCATGAACCTGACTCGACGCCGGATTCAGTTCGGGTACAGATTTTTGCTAGCGGGGTGTTTCGCGATTTTCGCAGTTAGTATCTGCTCTGTTGCGAGCGCAGCCGATCCGCTCCCGTCGTGGAACGATGGGCCCGCCAAAAAGGCGATCCTTGAATTCGTTACTACCGTCACGGACAAGAGCAGCAAGGACTACGTCGAACCGGCCGAACGCATCGCCACCTTCGACAATGACGGCACCCTATGGGTCGAGTATCCCATGTATACGCAGGTTCTATTTTCGTTCGATCGCGTGAAGGAACTCGCACCGCAACACCCGGAGTGGAAGACCGAGCAGCCTTTCAAGGCTCTGTTGGCAGGCGACATGAAGACCGTAGGCGCTTCGGGGATGAAGGGACTCATGGAGATCATCCTGGCGACGCATTCCGGCATGACCGCCGCTGAGTTTGAACAGGATGCTACCCACTGGCTGGCAAGCACTAGGCAGCCCAGGTTCAAACGTCTGTACCCTGAATGCATCTACCAACCCCAGCTTGAGCTACTCGCCTACCTGCGGGCGAATGGATTCAAGACCTTCATCGTTTCTGGTGGTGGCATCCAGTTTATGCGTCCCATGACCGAGAAAGCCTACGGCATTCCTCGGAGCCAGGTAATCGGTTCCAGCGTGGTCAGCGAGTTTCAGATCAAAGAGGGCAAGCCTGTACTCGTTCGTATGCCGAAAATCGACTTCATTAACGACAAGGCGGGCAAGCCGGTGGGTATCTATGAACACATCGGTCGTCGGCCGATCCTGGCCTTTGGCAATTCCGATTCCGACATGCAGATGATCGAATACACCACGGGAGGCGAAGGTCGACGCTTGGGACTGTTCGTTCACCACACCGATGCGGATCGCGAATATGCCTACGACCGCAAAAGCCACGTCGGCACGCTGGACAAGGCACTCGACCAGGCAGATGCCAACGGCTGGATTATTGTCGATATGAAGAAGGACTGGAAGTCTGTATTCCCAGTAAAGTAACAGGGATGTTTCATATAAACGAATCAGAATGATAAGACTACAGCGTAAACCATGAGGATGAAGAGCGCGCCAAGCTGGATTTTCGCCCGTGCTTCGTGATTCGAGTTTGAGAGAGGTTGCCATCGGGCAACATCTTCCATTGGTTTGCCCTTCATCGCCACGCGTAAGCGTATCCGAGCATCAGTGCGGTGGCATCGCCCCCAAATCTTGTGACTAAGCCCGTGAACACCCGGAACTTCACTGCGTGTCCCGTTTTCCCGATAGGGACAGCCAGTGTTCCGCCAATCCGCGAATTGTTCTGAAGACCGTACTCGCCGAAGACTGACTCAGTCACTGTCCCACCATAGAAGTAGTTGATATCGAATCCCGCCCAAAGTGCCGGTCGGATCCGGTGGATCAAGTGGAGTTCGACTGAACCGATCGGATCTTGGACCAAGGGGGCGCCCAGGTGGTCTTCGTTTTCACCAAAGAGCCAGGCGCTGAAGTTGAGCTCCAGCAGCCACTTCGGCCG
Source organism: Acidobacteriota bacterium (assembly GCA_030597245.1). Classification (GTDB taxonomy): domain Bacteria; phylum Acidobacteriota; class UBA6911; order RPQK01; family JAPXNP01; genus JAUWTT01. The sequence continues at coordinate 9,547 of JAUVSF010000098.1, read as the reverse complement.
GAGTGGGAAAACGGTGCCCAGTTCCGGCTTAATGGACCAGCGATTCAGTCCTGGATTGACTGGCCGGTCTGAATGATACTGTCCTGTGGGAGGAACGACCCGGATGCTTGTTCCGATCAACGTCTTCGGGTTCGCTCGGAACTCCCTCAACTCCTTAGGACTCATCGTCGGTCCCCCTTTCAGGTTGACCGCGAAACGAAAGCTGCTGTCAGTCAGGCCGGAGATGCGGATGCTGTCTGTGCCACTTGGGAGTTCCCCTGTGAAGGTTCCCCGCGTGTACCCTTGAGAAAAAGTGAAGTTGGCGGACCTCCCGAGCAGGCTGAAGGATCGATAGTATCCAAGCGAAACAAAGCTGTTGGTGCTCTCCACATCGAAGGCAGGCAGAACCGGATCAAGAGAGTAGGGACCTTTTAGATAGACATAGCTCAAGAAGACAGCGTTCACGTTGGAGGGCGTGATCCAGTAAGCGCGTGGTTCCAGTTCCTGGGCCCCTAGCTCAGTCAGAGAGAACAGGCACAGGACTACTGCCTGCATCAAAATCAACGGTTTCATGGTGTGGGTTTGCCTCGTTTCAGGACGACCTCACTCATGATAGCATTATCAATGCTAGAGCCGGAGTTTTCCACTGGCACTAAACGAGTATGAGTCTGGGGGGAGACTGCAGCTTGACATTTTGTGCCAAACTGGACTTCTTCTTCTTCCAGAGTCAAACGCTAACCCGAAGTTTGCCCTGCAGCCTCCAGGTCCGGTGCAAGGAGCTTCCTGCTCGGATAAACCTGACCACTAAGTCACGAAATCACAAGGGATTCCTAGTGCTTTTGTGATTTGGTGGTTCATTTCATCCTGGCCCAAGCAGCCTTTGCATCGGAGCCGGTTGCGATACGTCGGGACGGCATGAAAGCCGCAATTTGACGATTCAATAGAAATGAATCACAAGGACGAGGATGAACCAGTTGTCAACCCGCGGTTTTGACAAGGAATTGGAACGTCGTCTCGGGGAAGTGGCGAGAGAACGGGATATCTCCCTGAGCAAAGCGGGCATTCTGCTGCTTCGAAAAGGTGCCGGACTCGATACGACGAATCGGGACACGAACGTTGTAGGGGAGTCACTGGACGAGCTCATAGGGTGCTGAGGGAACGCTCAGCGTTTGTATAGGAAAGTAGCCCCGGCATCTTGCCGGTAGATCAATGACAACCGGCTGGAAGCCGGGGCTACTTTGCCGCTTCTCGCAACACCGGCTGGAAGCCGGGGCTACGCTGCTTTCTCATTTACTGTGACTGATGATCGAGTCGCCTCACAGCGCAGGCGTGGCATCCGCATCCAGTTCATCTCCCAGGAGGAACCTGTCCTCCATAGCTCGAAGAGCGAATGAGGAGGCCAAACCAACAAAGCGGCCGCGCTGGGATGTTTGTCAACGAGATAGCAGTCTCGAACGTTGTGAAGGAGCACAGGCGGGACGCCTATGTATGTTCCGGCGAGACCCGAAACCTCGAGACCTCGAGACCTCTTCAAACTGAGAATCCCAGCGGTCCCCTTGTCATTTGAAAATCTACGTTGCCCTGTCGGAGAGCCCTGGGCACGTACCTCCGTGAAGCGGTCTCTGCCAAGAGCTCGTAAAGATCTTCCAACAAGGTCTCGTGATCTTCGGAAACGACGACGTCAAAATTGTCCGTGGAGGTCAGATGGGGATCATCAGTGGAGCCAACCTGAATCACCGGCACAAGCGGGTGGCCCTGCAGCGGATGATGACCTGTGTAAGCGAGAATAATCTCCACGCCGCTAGCCCCCAGCCCTGAAAGTTGCTCAACCCAGTGATCTGTAGGCATGTCCATGAGGTGAAGGCCGGCAAGGTTGGAAGAACCACCGTAAGGAAGAGTGGCCTTCGTTGACGCGGGAGAGCTATCGAGTCGGCGAAGGAACGAACGCTTCAGCAGCAGGTCGGAGGAAGGAATCACAACGGTTCCGCCTGATCCGACTACATCATCAACAATCTCTGCAATGGCTGCAGAGACTCCATCCGGACAGGGCTGCGCCGTCAGCACTCCCAGACGAACCGATTCAAGTCCTGCTTCCACAACCGAGATCGGCGCCGAACTGTGCTCAAACTTAGCAAACCAGGTTCTGATGCGGCGTCGCGTCTCTTCGATTCCCCCGTCCAGCTGAATGCTTGCCCACCCGAAGGCCGCGGGGTCATGACCCGATTCTTCGAGTTTACCCCTCAGGTATGCGTTGTGGACTTTCTCGCAGCCGTGTTCCAGTACCAGGGCGAATCGGACCATCGGGTGGTTCAGGTATCCCAGCAGAGTTCGGACCAGGAGGTTCTCGGAATGGCCGCTTGTAACACCGCAGCCTTCAGTGTGACCAAAACTCACAAATCGTCTTACGATTTCCTCGGGCACGGGGCGGTTCCGGTTCAGCTCAACCGCCAGCATTTGTGCCACCTGGCTCGAGCAGAGGCTGGCTGGGACGAGTAGTGCAACCTGGTCGATTGTAGGGCCGATTGAAGTGCGCAATCCAGTGAAGGTCAGCTCTCTGCACGGCCGCTGTTCCGGATCTTTCCCCTTCAACGGATTCCCACCAGTGCCAGGATCCCGGAGAGAGAAATCCGGACTGATAGGACCGGTCTGCTGCCAGTCTCTCCAGATCGAGACCTGGTAGTGCTGAGCTTTCTCACCCTTTGAATGCTTCCCGCCAGCTGTCTGAATGGCGAGGTCCAGCATCGAGTCGGTGAGGTCAACCATGGGTGTTCCGTCCAGATACGCCCCGGCGTTGACGTCGATGTCGTTCTCGAGCAACTGATATCTGGCGGTTGTCGAAAGAACCTTCAAGGTGGGAACAAAAGGGAAGTTTGTAATGGATCCGTTCCCGGTTGTGAACAGAATAAGATTGGCCCCTGAAGCTACTTGGCCCGCTACACTCTCGAGGTCGTTGCCCGGGCTGTTCATGAAGTAGAATCCCGGCTCTGTCATCGGCTCGGAATAGTCGATTGAGAAATCCAGTCGGACGTGCAGGTTCTTCTTCATCGCGGCGCCCAGAGACTTGATGGAGATGTTGTAGAGCCCTCGGTAGCGGTTTCCGCCCGAAGGATTGCTTTCGGGGCTATGGCCGTGCCAGCTCATCTTCTGTTTGAAGCTTTCGACGAATTCTAGAAAGCGTTCCGCCGTTTGGAGATTGCTGACCGCACTCAAAAGGTAAGACTCTGCGCCGACCAGTTCCACGGTTTCAGCCAGGTTCGCTGAACCTCCGTGGCGAATGACCTCCTTCGCCAGTCGCCCCACAAGCGGGTTGGCCGAGACACCCGAAAAACTGTCCGATCCGCCGCACTGCAAGGCCACCTTAAGAGCGGAGAGTGGCTGGGGGGTCCGTTCTACCGAATTGACCTGCTGGAGCCAGTTGCCGATGATCTTCCGACCTTGAACCAACGAGGCTTCAAAACCCTGGGTCAAGCTGAGGAATGCGTGTGGAACGTCGGAAATCGGGTACGAGTTTCCGGCAAGAAAATCACGGATCAGGCCGTTCTGAATCCAGCTGGTCGGTTCGTCAACGACGAGCACTGCACCAACATTCGGATGCACCATGAAGCCGGCCAGTGTCCTCATTACGTAGTCCAGGTTGTTTGGCCTGCTGTGGCTACCTCCCTCGGTATGCGCCACCGCGACGATTCCATCAACATTCTGAAGTTGGTTGCAAAGGCCCTCACAGTCTTCGGCCAACCTGCGGACATAGCTCGAGGCCGCAGAACTGGCAGCGAGAATCACCACATGATTCCGGGTACCGACTCCCCTCTTCGAGGATCGCTTGAATCCCTGGAAACTTCCTCGCCGACCGTAGAGTTCAACCTGATTTGCGGCCCTGAAAGTCTGTTTGTTGAGCTGATACGGCTCATAGAAATCCTTGAGATTCGATTTCCTGGGAAGCTCGGAATCGAGGTTGCGAGTGCTCAATTCCGCCAGTACGCCCGCGTTGCAGATGTAGGCACCGGGGCTGACGTTTGCGCGCAGGATGCCACAGGGCATTCCCCAGGAGAGGAGTGCTTCGCCTTCTCGGATACTTCGGACGGCAAACCTGTGGCCTTCAAGAACCGTGAAATCAAGCGCGAAGGAACTGCCGTCAGGAGCTTGCAATAAGGTTCCCGGCTCGAGACGTCTGAGAGCAATAGCGCAATTGTCCGCCGGGTCCGGAAGACAGGCGATCTGTTGCAGCAGGTAACGAGATGACATCGAACCTCTCTGTTCAGGTTCCGCAAACTCTGATTTGAGCCATGAAACCCAAACTATCCCAAAGATTTTCTGGGCAGTTCAACTTAGGACAACGGTCCTATGTTCCTTCAGTACGGCTGGTAGTGGACATCACCCCACGTTGTACCTCCATCGTCGGAAATCATATAGGCGCTGACCCAGGCCATTGGACTGGGACCGATCTTGAAGAACAGCCACACCCGGTCCCGATCATCCCTGAAAAGAACCGGGTTCCAGCAGGGAGCCTCTGGAAAGTCGGTCATCTGCTTCGGCGTTGACCACTGGGTGTCCGGTTTCTTGCTAGCTAGCCAGATTTCTACCGAATTGTCGCCTTCCTCGAGTCCGCCAAACCACGATGCGAGCAATGTCCCATCCGGTAGAGCCACGATCGTTGATGCGTGGCAGCTGGCGAACGCTGCCCGAGAGAAGATGAATCCTTCCAGTTCCATGGGTACCTCCGCACCAATCCCGGTGGCCGACAGAATCAGGAGTATTGACAGAAAGCCGGCTATTCTCTTCATTTCATCACCTTGGCGCGAATCTTATCACGCCGGTCGGCAACTGGGTTGGCTGGGACGCTTCCCTCAACAGCTTGCATGGCGGAGGATAAGCTTGTCATGACGGCCTGGAAGGTCATCTTACAGGAGGATAAGCTTCTAGCTTGTCACTTTGGAGGTCAGCAGTGTTGTGACGGCCTGGAAGGCCATCTTCCCCGATGTTCCCCCGTGGGGATGCTCGCCGAGAGGCCATACGGAGCCGGGTCCTTTCAGGGCCCGGACAAACTCAACACTCGACCGAGGAGCACTCCTTGATGGAGTGTCTCAGTATCTGGGCAGGGCATTGAAGGGTTTACGGGAGTCGTTGTTACTGGCATTCTTGTTGATGAGCGATGCCTGGTGACGATTTCATTCTGAGAGCGACAGAGACGCAGAACTTGAGTTGGCTCGCTCAGCGCTAGAAAGGGCCTGTTGCATGTGGTTGGAACTATGGCTGAGGAAAGCTGGTTAGGAAGGAGTCAAGATGGCGTACGATGCGACCAAGCTGGCGGACTGGCAGATCTCTGAGGCTGCCGAGGAAGGCATGCCCACAGCGGAGGAGTGGAGCGAAAGATTGGGTCTCGAGAAAGGTGAGATCATCCCCATGGGGCGGCTCTGCAAACTCGATTTCCTGAAGATTATCAACCGGCTGAGTGATCGTCCTGACGGAAAGTATATTGAGGTAACGGCGATCACCCCAACCCCGCTTGGCGAGGGGAAAACGACTACCTCGATCGGCCTGCTGGAGGGATTGGGGAAACGAGGAAAGAATGTCGGCGGATGTTTGCGGCAGCCCTCCGGTGGCCCGACAATGAACATCAAAGGTACGGCGGCCGGGGGAGGGAATGCCCTTCTGATTCCGATGACCGAGTTTTCAATGGGGCTGACCGGCGATATCAATGACATCATGAATTCCCATAACCTGGCCATGGTAGCTCTGACCGCCCGGATGCAGCACGAGAGGAATTATACGGATGAGCAGTTGAAGCGCCTGACGGGAATGCCTCGCCTGGAAGTCGATCCGACCCGGGTCGAATTTGGATGGGTCATCGATTTCTGCGCCCAGGCGTTGCGGAGCATCGTGATTGGGATAGGGGCTCGGTACGATGGTTTCATGACGCAATCCAAATTTGGCATCGCTGTCAGTTCCGAATTAATGGCGATCCTCTCGATAATCACCGACCTGGCAGATCTTCGTCAGAGACTTGGCCAGATCACCCTGGCCTTCGACAAGCGCGGAAACCCGGTGACGACGGAGGATCTGGAGGTTGCCGGAGCGATGTGTGCCTGGATGCGCAGTTCCATCAACCCAACCCTCTGTTCCACTGCGGAGTACCAACCCTGCATGGTCCATGCCGGACCTTTCGCCAACATCGCCGTGGGACAATCATCGATAATCGGCGATCGTGTCGGTCTGAAACTGTTCGACTACCACGTTACTGAAAGTGGCTTCGGTGCCGACATAGGATTCGAGAAATTCTGGAATGTTAAATGCCGATACAGTGGGCTTAAACCTAGAGTCTCAGTCCTGACCACTACGATACGGTCTCTGAAGATGCACGGGGGTGGTCCGAAGGTAGTCCCTGGTTTACCTTTGGCTGAAGAGTATTCATCGGAGAACATAGGTCTGGTTGAGGGTGGAATCCCAAACATGCTGCACCATCTCAACATCGTACGCAAATCGGGCATGAATCCTGTCGTGTGTGTCAATAAGTTCATAACCGATACTCCTGAAGAAGTAGCGGTCGTCAAACGTGCAGCCGAGGCCGCAGGGGCACGGTGTGCCGTCTCTGATCATTGGGCCCGGGGCGGAGAAGGGGCCCTGGAACTGGCGGATGCGGTAATCGATGCGTGTGAGGAGAAGTCAAGATTCCGTTACCTGTATCCGATGAAAATGAAGCTCAGGGATCGTGTAGAAACCATTGCACAAGAGGTTTATCAAGCCAGCGGAGTCGCCTGGTCTCCTGAAGCTCTCCAGAAGGCGAAGATGTTCGAATCAGACAAGAAATATGACGATTACGCAACTCTCATGGTCAAGACCCATTTGAGCCTGAGTCATGAGCCCGCCCTCAAAGGTGTTCCCGAAAACTGGATTCTCCCGATCAGGGACGTTTTGATTTACTCGGGGGCCAAGTTCCTGTGTCCCTGTGCCGGGTCGATCAGTTTAATGCCGGGTACGTCGTCCAATCCCGGATTTCGTCGAGTCGATGTCGACGTCAAGACCGGGAAAGTTACAGGCCTGTTTTGAAGAGGTAATCTTCATCCGGCCGGAAGGAGAAAGAACGGTGTTCTTAAGAAGGAGTTTTCTTTTTCAGGGCATGGATCAGGATTTTCTCGATGCAGTTGCCGAGGTCATGTCGGAAGCTGTTTTCGAGGCAGGAGATCTGATCTTTCGACAGGGGGATAGTGCCGAGTTCTTTTACATCCTGGAGGAGGGCAGGATCAGATTGTCTGTTGGACAGCTTTGCTCTGTGGCGACCCTGGCGAACAAACAGGGAGATGTCTTCGGGTGGTCCAGTCTCATGGGAAACGACAAATATACAGCTACCGTAGAATGTCTCGCACCCACCAGAGTCCTGAGAGTCAAGGGAGTCGAGATCGGGCGTGTCCTGGAGGAGCATCCGCTGTGTGGTCTGGTTTTCTTCCGACGGGTCGCACGGATCATTCGACGGCGCCTGATTGACAGCTACCGGATTTTGCTGACTTATGACCCGGAGAGAACTCCGCACTCGTATGGCTAAGAGAGGTTCCGGATCTGGCACGGACCGGCCGGTTCCGTTTGGGTCCTTAGATATTCGAGCTTGAGATTTGTTTCGAATTTCGAACTTCGAGCTTCGAATTTGGGTGTGCTGCCATTTGGGCAACACTCCCTGTACCACATGGGTGGATTTGCCATGATGGAGAATCATTTACGTTCTGCCTTCGAGCAAAAGACCTTTCTCTACTCTGCTGAGCTTGTTCTCGGACGAGATCACACGGTCGAAGCCGCCGAGACTTTCATTCGTGAAGCGGCAAATCAGTCTGATGGGTTCAGAATCGTCAGCTTGACGGATCTGCCTTCGGGAAATCCGGCCCTCCCGCCGGAAGCCTTTGTGGAGATTGTTTCTGAGGCCGGGTTGACGCCAATCGTGCACCTTTCCGGGAAAGACGGCAATAGGAGTTTCGTCGAAGGTCGCCTCCATACCCTGGCGAGACTCGGAGTGGAAAACGTGTTGGCCCTGACGGGAGACGCTCAGAGAGAGGGCTTTCAAGGGCAGTCGAAGCCCGTTTATGATCTCGACTCTATCTCGATCATTGGGCTCATTCAGGCAATGCGCAAGGGTTTGGAATACCGTCGCGGCAAGAGAACTCTGCGGACGACGCCCTTCGACTTCCTACCGGGTGCCGTGGTCAATCCATTCAAAGTCGGAGAACCCGATCAGCTCATGCAGTTCTACAAGCTGGAGCTGAAGATTGCAGTCGGGGCAAGCTACATCATCACCCAACTGGGCTTCAACCTCCGCAAGCTCTACGAACTCAAGCAGTACATGAACAGGGAAGGGCTGCAGGATGTCCCTGTCATTGCCAACGTCTACGTTCCGACCGCTTTTGTGGCCAATATGATGAAGCAGGGGCTGATCGCCGGCACGGTGGCTACGGATGAGCTGATTGAGCGGCTGGGTTCTGAGAACAAGAGAGAACGGCTGGAAAGGGCCGCGAACATGGTTGCAGCGGTGAGAGACCTGGGGTTCTCCGGGGCTCATCTGGGAGGTTTTGGGCTAACCCATGACGATTTTCTCTGGATCACCAGAAGGGCCGCCGAGTTGGGTGATGGATGGAAGGAGCGCATCGATGACCTCATCTTTGGTTATCCGGGTGAGTTTTACCTGCTTCCTGAAGGAAAAAATGGGCTGAGTGACGGCGATGGGGAATATCAGATTACCAAGTCCACACGGCGGGCTCGTCTAACGCAGACCCTCTCACGGCAGGTTCACCGACACCTCATCAGAGATGATTCCTGGGGTGCCAGGTTTCTGGCTCCGCGGCTTGACAGCTCTGAGGACGGGCTCGAGAGCACCGGTTTTTGGCATCAGGTAGTGGGGCTTTCGCGCTGGTATCGGAAGGCAACACTCGGGTGCATGGATTGCGGCGACTGCATTCAGGACCATCTCAATTATGCCGGGTGTCCTATGAACGGCTGTTATAAGAACCTCCGTAATGGCCCGTGTGGAGGGTCTCGAACTGACGGGACCTGCGAGGCAGATCCTCGAATCCCCTGTATTTGGAACGAAATCTATTTAGCAGCTGTCGCCTGTGATGATGATCCGCGGAAGTTTGCACGGACCCTACTACCGCCTCGAGACTGGAATCTGGATCGCACGAATGCTCTGGTCAACCGGCTGAGGGGGGTGGATAATCTCTCACAACGACGGACTGTGGGTCGAGGAGTTGATTCCGAACCAGAAGTCGAATAGGGTGCGGATTGGGAATATCCCGCAGTTCTCATCAAGCTGTGTAGCGAACTGGAGGAGGTGGCTTGTGAAGGGCCCCCGTGTGGAACGAAATGGCATGCATGGCGGAAGATAAGCTTCCAGCTTGTTACTTTGGAGATCAGCAGTTTGATGACGGGCCTGGAAGGCATCCTACCGGAAGATAAGCTTCCAGCTTGTCACTTTGGAGATCAACAGTTTCATGACGGCCTGGAAGGCATCTTACCGGAAGATAAGCTTCCAGCTTGTCACTTTGGAGATCAACAGTTTCATGACGGCCTGGAAGGCATCTTACCGGAAGAT
>JAUVSF010000392.1 GCA_030597245.1 Acidobacteriota bacterium | reverse complement strand
TGGCGCTGCGCCCTCACCTGATCTGGGGGCCCCGCGATACCCAACTTGTGCCGCGCATCCTGGACCGAGGTCGAAAAGGCAGGCTTTTGAGAATTAAGGGCGAACCGAAACTTGTTGACTTCACATACATTGAGGATGCGGCTGCAGCCCACTTATTAGCAGCTGAACGATTGCAGGTCGACTCGGCCATAGCAGGACGCGTATACTTTGTCACGCAGGATAGTCCGATGCCGCTTTGGGACTTCCTGGATAGAGTGTTGGCTGAGGCAAAGCTCCCCCGGATCAAACGAAGTGTTTCCCCGAGAGTCGCCCTTGCGGTTGGTTGGGTGTATGAACACGCGTACCGACTGCTGCCTCTCACAGGCGAACCTCCGTTAACAAGGTTCATCGCTGAGGAGCTTTCCACCTCCCACTGGTTTGACATCAGTGCCGCTAAGAGGGACTTGGGTTATCAGCCACGCTTCACCATGGAAGAAGGCTTTCAAGAGTTGAGCCAATGGCTGGGCGAACAGTGAGTTTGAATTCGATAAGGAGAGTAAGAGAATGCAAGTGACAGTACTAGCGCGGATTAAGGCCAAACCGGGGATGGAAACACAACTCAGAGATGAACTGCTTTCCCTGGTGGGTCCGACCCATTGTGAAGAGGGATGCATCAACTATGATTTACACCAGTCGGATGAGGATCCCTCACATTTCATTTTCTACGAGAACTGGAAGAGCCGGGAGGACCTCGATCAGCATCTGGAAAAGCCGTATATCCAAAAGTTCCTGGGCAAGGCGGATGAGATTCTGGCGGAACCAGTAGAGATCACGCTATTCACTCGAATCGGATGATTAAGGGGGATTGCGTTTACCACCTGCGCCGATTAGCACATATAATCGGTAGAAAGGCTGGATCTGCTTTCTGTCCCCCGTGAAGTCTTTCGCCGGCATAAACACCTTCTCCTAAATGCCGTCGCGGACAGAGCGAGTGAGTCTTCCGTCAGGTTAATATGCGAACAGCAGGTGGCTTGGAAAGGAATCACGTATGAAAACAGTCTACGAAATCTTACAGATGAAGGGCAATGAGGTTTGGGCAGTAGGTCCGAGCGATACGATCTACAGTGCCCTCGAACTGATGCAGGAGAAAAACCTCGGCGCGGTTCTCGTCGTTGAATCGGACATACTACTCGGCATTTTCTCCGAGCGCGATTATGCCAGGAAAGTCGTACTCGAGGGCAAGTCATCGAGATCTACAGAGATCCGAGAAGCAATGACTACAAGAGTCGCTTACGTCAGACCACACCAGACAGTCGAAGAGTGTATGGCTCTGATGACGGACAAACACATCCGTCACTTACCCGTTTTCGAGGGAGAGAAACTGATCGGCGTGGTCTCCATTGGAGATGTGGTGCAGTCAAAGATCTCCGAACAGGAGTTCATAATTGAACAATTGGAGAACTATATTACTGGTTACCGTTAGTTCGACTTTTGGGCGAGATTCCGCGGTAAAGGGGTCGCACCCCCCAAGAAGTAAGTCAATTGACCCGTCGAAACAGGAGCATTTATGAGCCATTCAGTTAACGCGCCATCGCTCACAGATCAACTCATTGAGAAAGACTCCAAATATGGGGCTCAGAACTATGCGCCTTTACCAGTGGTCTTGAAAAGAGGGCAAGGTGTCTACGTCTGGGACGTCGAAGGTAAGGAGTACTTCGATATGCTGAGCGCCTACAGCGCCTTGAACCAGGGCCACTGTCACCCCCAAATTGTTGCGGCCGCAAAGAGGCAAATGGAAAGGCTGACGCTGACTTCCAGAGCGTTTCACAACGATATAATGGGTGATCTGCTGGCGAAAATCAGTGAATTGACAGGGTTTGAGAAGGTCCTGCTAATGAATTCCGGGGCCGAGGGTGTGGAAACCGCCGTCAAGGCGATGCGACGTTGGGGGTATACCGAAAAGAGGATTCCAAGCGACCAGGCCGAGATCATCGTCTGTGAAGAGAACTTCCATGGACGGACTACAACTATCGTAAGCTTCTCGACAGACCCTCTCTCCTATGAACGTTTCGGGCCGGGAACTCCCGGATTCAAAATCGTCCCGTACGATGATCCCGATGCTGTGGAACGAGCCATAACTCCCAGGACCTGTGGTTTTCTGGTCGAGCCGATACAAGGTGAAGCCGGGGTCAGAGTCCCTGGTCCGAACTACATGGCGAAAGTCAGAGATATCTGTACAAGAAATCAGGTCTTGCTTTGTGCTGATGAAATCCAGACTGGGCTGGGGAGAACCGGCAGGATGCTCTGTTATGAGCACTCAGGGATCAGACCCGATATCGTAATCCTCGGCAAAGCGTTGTCGGGAGGACTCTACCCGATATCAGCCATAGCCTGCGATGACTCGATCATGAAGGTTTTCGAACCGGGGAATCACGGAAGCACTTATGGGGGCAACCCCCTGGCAAGTGCAATCGGGGTTGCGGCACTCAGCGTAATTGTGGACGAGCGCCTGGCTGAAAGAGCCGCTGACAACGGATTGTACTTCCTGAAGAAGCTAAGGAGCCTGAAACACCCGGCCATCAAAGAGATCAGAGGAAAAGGATTGCTCCTGGCGATTGAGTTTACCGAACCCCTGGCAAAGGTTTTCTGCAAGAAGCTCAAAGAAGAGGGCTTGCTGGCAAAGGATACGCACGATGTAACGGTTCGCTTCGCCCCACCGCTGATCATTACGCAGAATCAGATAGATGAAGCGTTCTCAAGAATCGAAGCGGCTATATCGCAACTGCCCTGATCCGAGGTGATCGTAGGATCACAACGGTCCCGACAGCCTCGTATTTCCAAGGGCCTGGCAAAGCGAGGCAGGGCTCGTTTGCAGTGGAGCAGCAGGGCTAACCCCGACTCCTTGTTTAAGTGAGTTGACCTGAAAAGGAACCGACAGTGAACATCAAAGGGCGACACTTCTTAACACTCAAGGACTATCGAGCGGACGAGATTACCGGGATTCTCGCCTACGCAAGCCAACTGAAACGGACTTTCAAGCAAGGGCAATCATCCACCTTGATGGAAGGCAAGATGATGGCAATGATATTTCAGAAGCCCTCTCTCCGAACCCGCGTTTCTTTCGAAACCGGAATGTTCCAACTCGGAGGAAGTGCTCGTTATTGGGGTCCTTCCGACATAGGGCTTGGAGCGAGGGAATCGGTCGAGGACATTGCAAAAGTCCTCTCCGGACAAGTAGACGTCATCAGGGCCAGAGTCTTTGGACACAAGATTGTAGAAGAACTGGCTGAGTTTTCCTCGGTACCGGTAATCAACGGTTTGAGTGACTATGCGCATCCCTGCCAGATCCTCGCCGATTTTCAGACAATTCAAGAGTCCGGGAAAGAGCTCGAAGGCCTGGAGTTGACCTACATCGGAGGCGGCAACAACGTCACCAGTTCCCTGATTTTCGGAGGACTGATCTTGGGAATGCACGTTTTCACAGCGTCTCCCAGGGGATTTCAGGTGGGCGAGGGAGTCCAGGATTGGGCTAAACAGGTCAGTTCGAGAACCGGCGGGTCTTTGACGGTTACGGAGAGTGTCGAGGACGCAGCTCAGGGCGCTGATGTTTTGTACACGGATGTGTGGGCCAGTATGGGTCAGGAGTCCGAAAGCGAAGCCCGAAAGGTGGCTTTCAGAGGGTACACGATTGATCAACAAGTCCTGGACCTGGCAAAGGACGAGGCCATCGTGCTCCACTGTCTGCCCGCCCACTATGGCGAGGAGATCACCAAAGAAGTGGTGGATTCTCCAAATTCCCGGGTATTCGAACAGGCTGAGAATCGACTTCATGCACAGAAGGGGCTGGTAGCTCTTTTGGCCGGGAACGAGTCCTAATTAGATTAACCACCAAGGCACCAACGACACCAAGAATCACGGCTTTATCTTTGGTGCCCTTGGTGGTTAAATTTCCTCGGGCTAACTTCCAATTATCGTCGTTCCGGCTTCTCCTCGAAGCGCTTGAGCAAGCGAGTCCGGCGACGTGATGATCACCCTGCGACCACCGGCCTTCAGGAATTCCACCGAAGCTTCAATCTTGGGAGCCATAGACCCCTCAAGAAAATGCCCCTCTCCCAGATAGCGCTCCGCTTCGTCGACAGTTATCAGATCCAGATCTTTTTGCCTGTCCGTATTGAAATCGAGAGAGACATTCTGAATGTCGGTGGCAATGACCAGGGTATCCGCGCCACCATTCCGGCCAATCAGACTGGCCGTAAAATCCGTGTCAACTACAGCGTCCAGGCCTTCGAAGTCACCATTGTCCTCTACAAAGATGGGGATACCTCCACCTCCGCCGGCTATGACTATGATACCCGCGTCAACCAGCATTGAGATCGTCTTGTGCTCGATGATTCTGGAAGGCTTGGGAGAGGGCACCATCAACCGCCAACCTCGACCAGCATCCTCCCTCATTACCCATCCCTTCTCACCCATCAGTTCCTGCGCCTCTTCCTCTGTGAAGAATCGGCCAATCGGCTTTGTGGGGCGGTTAAAGCGGGGGTCGTCCCGATCACACACAACTTGAGTCAGAATGGTCACAACCGGCTTTTTGACTCGGTACCTCCAGAGAAGATTCTGAAGGCTCTGTTGAATCATATAGCCCATCCCCCCTTCCGTATCAGCGACCAACACGCCCAAGGGGAGTTCAGGGACCTCTGAGGAGGCCATCTGGGACCTGACCAATTCGTTGCCAACCTGCGGTCCGTTCCCATGCACGATGATGAGGCCGCTGCCTCGAACAACCAAACCGACCACACCCTCGAGGACTCTGCGAGTGTTGGCAAACTGCGTATGAATGTTGCCCGACTGGCCCTTTCGGATGATAGCGTTCCCCCCAAATGCGAGGACTGTTAACTTCGGACGTTCATCGAATGGACTCATAGTTTCATCCTTTTGGCGAATGAGTTTGCTTATCTATTTCACACAAACACTATGACTGTTTGGCAGCAGAAATGTCGAACGACGAACCGGTTATCCGTTATCGGT
>JAUVSF010000640.1 GCA_030597245.1 Acidobacteriota bacterium | reverse complement strand
AGGTCCCCGGGCTCAGTGTGTTCCCTCAGCATCAGCAACAAATCCTGGGTTGGTGGAACGTGGTTGATGGTACGGAACTGGGCTATCTTGTCACTCAAGGTCTTTGAATCGACGCCATCGAGCGGCGGTTCACCTGCCGCATAAATGTCGGTTAGAAAAAAATCATCCGCCCCCTGAAAGCTGCCGGCGAGCTGGCTCGCCAGCTGAGCGGTCCGGGAATAACGATGTGGCTGGTATACGAGAATGATCTTCCGCCCGAGCCCCCTGCAAGCTTCAAGAGTTGCTTTGATTTCACTTGGATGGTGACCGTAGTCGTCGATTACCCAGACCCCCTCCTTTTCTCCTTTCCATTCAAGTCTTCGTTCTACACCCGCAAAACTCCCCAACGAAGCACAAACGCATTCAAACGGGATTCCCAATGAGAGCGCCAAGGCAGCAGCACCCAGTGAATTCTGAACATTGTGCCGGCCTGGGACTCCTAGCTTGACTTCCCCAAGTTCCTTGCCCCGCCAACTCATCAGATAGGTGGTCTGTAAGCCCGATAGGCGAATCCTTGAGGCAGAACAATCAGCCTGAGAATCCAAGGCGTAGGTTACCACCGGGCGGTGAACGTTTCGGAGAATCTGTCTGGTGTTGGGATCGTCAATGCAGGCGATGATTGAACCCTGAAAGGGTACTGATTCCAGGTATGTCAGAAAGGTCTCTTTAAGAGTTTCCAGGTTTTCGTATTCGTCCAGATGATCGTCGTCGATATTTGTGAGGACTGTATGAACAGGTCGTAGTTTCAGGAAGCTTCGGTCACTTTCATCTGCCTCCGCGACGAGATGGTCGCCGGTGCCCAAGTGCGCGTTACTCCCGAGGCCCTTGACCCGAGCGCCCACTACGATTGTCGGGTCCAGACCGGCATCCAGAAGGATCATTCCGATCATGGAAGTCACTGTCGTCTTTCCGTGCGTGCCGGTAACCGTGATGCCTTGTTTGAAACGCATTAGTTCAGCGAGGAGGTCCGCCCGATGCACTACCTGGACGCCGGTTTTGTGGGCTTGTTTGATTTCAGCGTTGTCGGAGTGAATTGCAGACGAGAAAACCACGATTTCGGCATCTTGGAGGTTGGTAGCAGCGTGCCCCAGGTGGATGCGGGCTCCCAGTCGTTCCAGATGAGCAGTTGTCTCGCTGTGACTCAGATCCGAACCGGTGACCTCATAACCCGAGCTAAGGAGGATTTCCGCCAGGGCACTCATGCCTGTACCGCCAATCCCGACAAAGTGGAACCTGCGAAGGTTACCGAAGGATTCTGCCCACATTGCTCTCAGATCCCCCCTTTTCCTGAGATCGACAGACGTGCCCCTTTCGCTCGTAGAGCGGATCGAGGCGCTCCGAACAGATCCAAAAGCCTGGCCGGGCCAAACCGGATCCCTCGGGTTCTGCTGGGGATGTGGGCCAATTTGCGACCGATACGGACAATGACCGAGGAGGTAGTGGTCTGAGGAGAGTCATCAATAATGGATTGGGAGAGGCTACGGATGGAGCCCGGAATTGCGAGAGAAGCTTTTGGGTAGGGTAGGCTTCTAGGGTTCAGCTTACTCCCGCGAACCGCGTCCAACTTATGTCGTAGCCTCGCCGAAACCATCACTGTGCTATTTCCTCCATCAGATCCACGATTGTGTTTGTTGCTCCCGGTTTTGCCAGTTTTCTGCTTTCTGTGGACATACTGATCAGGCGTTCGGGTTCCGTTGCCAGTTCTTGGATAGCCGTTGCGAGTTGTGGGCCGTCCGTACTTTCCTGGTGCACTAGAACCGCTGCACCTCGAACCGCGAGCGCTTCCGCGTTCTTACGCTGATGGTCGTCTGTTGCATGTGGGAAAGGTATAAGTATCGCCGGCTTCCCAGCAGCAGTTATCTCCGCCACCGTGGAGGCGCCCGCCCGACAGAGCAAAAGGTCCGCCTTGGCGAAGTATTTGGGCATGTTGTCAATGTAGGGAAGGACCTCTGCAGGAAAGCCGATATCCTGGTATCGAGTTGACACGTCTTCGTAATCCTCAGGTCCAGTCTGGTGGATGATGGACACCTGTTCCGGGGAGAGGAAGGGAAGTGCCGCAACGATCAGCTTGTTGATAGGGTGGCTGCCCCTGCTGCCACCATACACAAGGAGAGTCGGAGGAGTTCCTGGGGTGCCCTCCGCCGGCACTTCAAAGAAAGCAGAGCGGACAGGAACCCCGGTTACGTGGGCCTTTCGTCCGAACCAGCCTGCGGTTTCTTCAAAGGCAACTGCCGCCCGGCCGGCAAATCTCGACAATACCCGGTTGGCAAACCCGGGGTAAACATTTGGCTCGATGATCAGGGTTGGAATCCGGAGAAGGCAAGCAGCCAGAACAACCGGGCCTGAGGAGTAACCGCCGACTCCGACCACAACTTGCGGCGAGAATCGACGGATGATTCGGAGGGAACTGGAAAAGCTCAGAGGCAGCTGAAAGAGAGTTCTGAGTTTTCGCAGCGCCCCAACCTTCTTAAGGCCTCCAATCTTGATCGTCTCGAGCTTGAAACCTAGGCTGGGGACGATTCGACTTTCCAAGCCTTCCTCGGTCCCCGCGAAAAGGGTATCAATGCCCGGCTGCCTCATTTTGAGTTGCTGTGCGATTGCGATAGCCATGTAAACGTGACCTCCGGTTCCTCCTCCTGCAAATAACACTCTGTTAAGTTGACTTGCCATTCCTACCTGGATCCCGATGGTTCGGCGACTCCATGCCGTCTTGCTATTGTGACAGTTGCGCTTTGGCCGACGACCCCTCGTGTAGGCCGCGAAATGTTCAGAAGTACTCCCACTGAAACCAACATGACGAGGATCGATGAACCCCCAGCTGAGACGAAGGGCAGAGGGATGCCCTTGGTTGGAACTAAGCTTAAGACAACGCTGATATTGAAAAGGGCTTGGAAGTCGATCATCATCACGATGCCCAGGCCCAGAAAAGTTCCGAAAACGGTGTCT